>CAIYRG010000413.1 GCA_903928515.1 uncultured Alphaproteobacteria bacterium
CCATTGGCTGTCCCGTTATGCCCTAATTATCGAGAGTCTTTCGACAATCTCTTTTTGGCGGAGTGCCCCGCCCGATGCAAGTCCCGATACTTATCTCGAATTGTTTCTAAGTCGGCCTCTAACTTGGGCCTCTAACTCTGGCTCTAATCCGCCAAACGGGTGTAAGCGAACGGAATGCGGAAGCTGGACAAATCGTTGGTTCTGGTCGGCATGATGGGCGCTGGGAAAACCTCGGTCGGCCGACGCCTGGCGCAGGCCTTGGGCGTGCCGTTCAAAGACGCCGACGCGGAGATCGAAGCGGCTGCCGGATGCAGCGTCGCGGAGATTTTCGCGCGTTACGGCGAGGCAACCTTTCGCGAGGGCGAACGCAAGGTTCTGGCGCGGCTGTTGTCGGAACCGCCGCATGTGCTGGCAACGGGCGGCGGTGCGTTCATCGATGAAGAGACTCGCGCACGCGTCCGGCAGGACGGGATTTCGGTGTGGTTGCGGGCGGATGTGGAGCTTCTTTTGGAACGCGTGGGAAGACGTGAAACGCGCCCGTTGCTGGCCATGGGTGATCCGCGCGCGACATTGACGCGCCTCCTGAAAGAGCGCGAGCCGGTGTATGCGACAGCCGACATTGTGGTGGAAAGCGACGCGGGCCCGCATGACGTTGTCGTGAAGCGCATTTTGGAAGCTTTGAAGGAACGAGCCGAGATACAACCATGACCATGTCGGTTCCCGTTTCGCTCGGCGAGCGCTCCTACCACATCCATATTGGCGGCGATCTGCTGAAGAAGAGCGGCGAATTGCTGGCGCCGCATCTGTCGGCATCCGCCAAAGCGCGGCCCATTCCCATCGTCACCGACGAAACCGTGTTCAAGCTGCATTACCCGGCTTTCGCGGCAGGACTGGCAGCGGCGAATTTGACGGGCGACGCAATCGTCCTGTCGCCGGGCGAACAGACCAAAAGCTTTGCAGGCCTCGAACGCCTCAGCGGCGAATTGCTGTCGCGCCAAGTGGAGCGCGGCGGGCTGATCGTGGCGCTTGGCGGCGGTGTGATCGGCGATCTCACGGGCTTTGCCGCCGGTATCCTGAAACGCGGCATCGATTTCGCGCAGGTGCCCACCACGCTGTTGGCGCAAGTGGATTCCTCGGTTGGCGGTAAGACCGCGATCAACACGCCGCAGGGCAAAAATCTCGTTGGGCTGTTCTATCAGCCGAAGGTCGTAATCGCCGATACGACCGCGCTGGCGACCCTGCCCAAGCGCGAACTTCTCGCGGGCTATGCCGAGGTCGTGAAATACGGCTTGCTGGGCGATGCCGAATTCTTTGCCTGGTTGGAGAAGAACGGCGTGCAATGCGCCAATGGCGATACCCAAGCGCTGGCCCATGCGGTGGCGCATTCCTGCGCCATGAAGGCTGCCATCGTGGCGCGCGACGAACGCGAGACCGGAGATCGCGCGCTGCTCAATCTCGGTCACACCTTCGGGCACGCGCTGGAAACCGCCACCGGATATTCGAACGCGCTGCTGCATGGCGAAGGCGTCGGCCTGGGCTGCATCCTGGCGTTCAAGCTGTCGGCGCGGCTGGGGCTGTGCTCGCTGGAAGACGTCCGGCGCACGCGCGACCATTTCGCGGCCGTGGGGATGAAAACCAGCATCCGCGAACTGCCGGGCGGCAAGCCCGCCACCGAGCTGCTGCTGACCAATATGCGCCACGATAAGAAGGCCAAGGACGGCCAGATGGTGTTCATCCTGGCGCGGGGCCTGGGGAAAGCCTTTATCACCAACGATGTGCCCGAAGCAGCCGTACGCGAGCTTTTGGACGCCGAGTAGGTCAACAGGCCTTTTCGGGCCAATGAGGCCATTTCCGCGTTATCCTGCGACTCGCACTTTCGCAGGATCGCCGCCATGACGTTCCATATCGCCGCCCTGGCATTAACCATCATCGGGCTGCTGGCCCTTTCGGCCTTCTTCTCCGGCTCGGAAACCGCGCTGACTGCTCTGTCCAAGGCGCGCATGCACCATCTGGCGAATGAGGGTTCGCGCCGCGCGCAGAATGTGAACATCCTGATCGCCGACCGCGAGCGCCTGATCGGCGCGCTGCTGCTCGGCAATACCTTCGTGAACATTTTGGCCTCGTCGCTGGCCACATCCTTGCTGCTCTATTATTTCCGCGAAGGTGTGGCGATCGCCACCGTGGCGATGACAGCGATCATCGTGATCTTTGCCGAAGTGATGCCCAAAACATTGGCGATCGCGCGCGCCGATCAGTTCGCGCTGGTTACCGCCCTGCCCGCGCGCATCGTCGTCACACTGCTCGCACCCATCGTGATGACGGTGCAATTCATCGTCTGGCAGATTTTCGGTGTGTTCGGAATCGAACAGACTCCGCTGGAGCCTGTCACCACCGCGCATCAGGAAATTCGCGGCGCCATCGATCTGCATCACCAGGAAGGCGGGGTGGAAAGTGACCACCGCAACATGCTGGGCGGCGTGCTGGATCTGCGCGAGCTGAAAATTTCCGACGTGATGGTCCATCGCAAGAACATCGAGACCATCGATTGCAGCATTCCGGCGAACGAGCTTCTGGAGCAGATTTTCGTGTCGGCGCATACGCGCTTTCCGGTGTGGCGCGACGATCCTGAAAACGTGGTGGGCGTGCTGCACACCAAGGACGTTCTCCGCCGCTTGAACGCGCAGCGCGGCTCGCAGGACGGATTGGACATTGAAGGCCTGATGAAGGCGCCGTGGTTTGTGCCCGAAACCACCACGCTGGAAGAACAGCTCGATGCGTTCCGCGACGAAGGCGCGCATTTCGCGCTGGTGGTGGATGAATACGGCACGCTGCAGGGCTTGGTGACGTTGGAGGACATCCTGGAAGAGGTGTTCGGCAACATCTCGGAGTCGCGCGACACCAAGGGCCATGAAGGCATACGGCCGCAGCCCGACGGTTCCTACAACGTGGATGGCGGCATGCCGGTGCGCGATTTAAACCGCGAATTGAGTTGGAAATTGCCTGACGAGGATGCGACGACCATCGCGGGTCTCGTGATCCACGAGGCGCACATTATCCCGGAGCCGGGACAAGTGTTCTCGTTTTTCGGCTTCAAGTTCGAGGTGCTGCGCCGCCAACGCAATCAGATCACGGCGTTGCGCATCACGCCGCCTATGCCGGCGGCAGACAAAACCGAAGCGGCGTGAGGCTTACTCCGATAGACCGTTCTTGGCGAAATCGTTTGCGACATCGGGGTTGAGCCGCTTGGCGGCATTCATTTCGGCCTGCCCCTTTGCCACCTGCCCGCTTTTCAACTCTGCCAGCCCTCGGCCGAACAGCGCGTTCGGGCGGTTGGGCGCCAATGCCAAGGCTCGCGAATAATCGACGATGGCATCGGAGTAATCGGCTTCGGCGAGATATGCGTCGGCGCGCAGTTCGTAATTCGTGGCGAAGGCCGGTTTCAGCGTGATGGCATGATCGTGATCGGCAATCGCCTTGGCGTGTTGCCCGAGCTTGGTGAACACCAGACCGCGCGCGGAATAGAGCGGCGCGTAATCCTGGCGCAATGCGACAGCCGCATCGAAATCGGCAAGTGCCGATTTCTGATCCGACATATAGAACGAATAGATCACGCCACGATTGTAGAGCGCCCAAAAACTCTTCGGGTTCGATTTCAAGACGGCGGAGTAATCGGCGAGCGCGGCGGAGGTTTTTCCCAGATCGAGATAGGCGGCGCCGCGATTGATGAGCAGTTCTTCACGCCCCGGATTGAGCACGATCGCGTCGCTGTAATCTTGAATCGCGAATTCCGGCTTCTTGGCCAATTGATAGATGAGCGCGCGCGCCTCATAGGCCGACGACAGCGATTTGCCGGCTAGGCGTCCCGAAGAAATCACGCTGGAACACGCATCCAGCCGTTTCGTGGCGGTGGCATCGGGAACCCCGCCGCCACAGAGATCGACCTCCGAATACGCGGGAGCAGCGAAGCGCGAGACGACACTCACCGTCGCGTTGGCGCAAATAGGCGACAACATCATTGCGCTCGCGCACAGCGCGCCGCATATCCTGCCAACATTCATTTTGCCCACCCTCGATCATTCAATCCGGCTTCGTCAAAACCTTTCCTAAGCCTTCGATGCTTCTGCCGGCGTCTGCGCGCTCAACGCCAGCGCATGCACGCCGTTGGAAAGTTCCTGCGCCAGCGCGGCATAGATGCGCCGCTGCCGCTCGATCCGGGACATGCCGCCAAAACTTTCCGCCACGATACGCACGCGAAAATGGGTTTGGCCGCCGGGCGTGTGCCCCGCGTGGCCTGCGTGCTGTGCGCTTTCATCGACAATGTCGAGCGTATCGGGCGCGAACGCCGCAATCAGCTTCCGGCGCATCTCATCGGCGGTGGAAATGCTCATAATAAAAAGCAGAAAGGGATTCACCAACGCCTGTCAAGCGCGTTAAAGGAAGGTTGTTAAAGTTCCGGTTTCTTGTGTTTTAGGTACCCGTACTCATAATGGATGGCATGACAGGTTCGCGCCGCTACAAGCCCAAGCTCGGCTTCGACATTCGCATCAAAAAAGATGATGAACCGAAGAAAAAGCCGCAAGTCTCGACAACAACGTGCTCGGTGAAGGGCTGCGACCAAGAAGCGCGCGCCAAGGTTCCGAAGACCAAGGGCGACGAAGAAGGCGCTTGGCTGTGCGCCGAGCATCTGCGTATTCGCAACGAACGCTGGAACTTCTTTGCGGGCATGACCCCGGCCGAGATCGAGCGCTATCGCATCGAGGCGCTCACCGGCCACCGGCCGACATGGCGTTTGGGAGAGCGGGCGGCGGAGAAACGCGCCAAGGGCGCGCCCAGGACGTACAGCGCCGAATACACGGATGGGTTCGGCTTCTTCGGCGATGGGCCGGATGCTCCCGTACGGCCTGTGAAAAAGACCATTTTGACCAAGCTGCAACTGGATTCTTTGGAGGTCCTGAACCTCGAAGAAGGGGCCACCTTGCAGGACGTGAAAGCCCGCTATAAGGAACTTGTGAAGCGATTTCACCCCGACGCCAATGGCGGCGACCGGACGACCGAAGAGCGGCTGAAACAGGTGATCAACGCTTATCGCTGCTTGGCCGCTGCCAAACTCGGTTGATCCAAACTCGGTTGATTTCGAACAGACCGTTTCGTGCAATGCCGCGTCTCGCGGCCAAACCTATCGAAGACAAGCGTTAGAAAGATCCGACGATGAATATGCAGCCGATGGGATTGGACCCCGCCGCTTCGCCCGACACCAAAGTCGATGTGCGCAAAGTATTCAACATCGACGCGAACATGCAGGTGCCCGCCTTTGCCAAGGGCAACGAATATGTTCCCGATCTCGATCCTGCCTACGTGTTCGACCGCGACACGACACTCGCGATCCTCGCCGGGTTCGCGCACAACCGCCGCGTGATGATCCAGGGCTATCATGGCACCGGCAAGTCGACGCATATCGAACAGGTCGCAGCTAGGCTGAATTGGCCCTGCGTGCGCATCAATCTCGACAGCCACATCAGCCGTATCGACCTCATCGGCAAAGACGCGATCGTGCTCAAGGACGGCAAGCAGATCACCGAATTCCGCGAAGGCATTCTGCCGTGGGCCATTCAGCACCCGGTGGCCCTGGTGTTCGACGAATACGATGCCGGCCGCCCGGATGTGATGTTCGTGATCCAGCGCGTTCTGGAAATCCAACGCAAGCTGACGCTGCTCGACCAGAACCGCGTGATCCGCCCGCACAATTCGTTCCGCCTGTTCTCCACGGCAAACACGGTGGGCTTGGGCGATACGTCGGGCCTCTATCACGGCACGCAGCAGATCAACCAAGGCCAGATGGACCGCTGGAGCATCGTCGCGACGCTGAATTATCTGCCG
>CAIYRG010000414.1 GCA_903928515.1 uncultured Alphaproteobacteria bacterium
AGCCGCCCCCCGGATAATCGCGCCGTTAGCAAGAAGAACTGGCTGGGGCGGGAGGGATCGAACCTCCGAATGGCGGAATCAAAATCCGACTGGTTCATTTTTTGGGTCAACGCATATTCTGTAAAGCAGGCGAAATTCGACCCATTATCCGCCAATAGGTTAGCCGCTCATACAGAATGCCCTGCGCTGGCGTGGAAAGCGACTAGATGCCGTCCAGAGATAATTAGCGAGGTGAGGTCAATGCCTAATATCGTCTCTAGTCGCCAGCTACGAGCTGCAAGGGCGCTAGCCGGAGTAACACAGGCAAAACTCTCAAGCGAAGCAGGCTTCGGTCCACGCGCTGCCAAATATTGGGAGCGCTGGGGCGATGAAGCGCCCACCACCCTCCCGTCAACGCTGAAAGCAATCGAGGCGGTGCTTTTAAGTCATGGCGTGGAGGTTTTTGCTGAGCCATCGCCGGGCTGTCGAATCGTCTCAACCAAATAGGCCACGAGGGCATATTCCCTCAGGGCATAATTATATTTCAGCACATGAGCCGCATCGTCGTCGAACGGCGTATCAGTAAAGTCCTGTCCGCGATCATTCTCCTTTGAAAAGGAATTGGGCTAGCAAGCGAAATCTGCTATATATGCGCAAGCAAAACGGAATAACCCTATGCAGGAAACTACCGGTGCCGATACTCACTAATTCGCGCCGAGAAAAATTTGCTCAAGAATTTGCAAAGGGCAAAAGCGCCACAGAGGCCATGCGCGAAGCTGGCTATACGGATCCGCGTAATTCAACACGGCTGACGAAAAATGACGAAGTCCGACGCCGAGTTAAGGAATTGCAAAATCGTGGCGCCATACGTACTGAGGTGACTGTCGGCTCGTTGGTGGCTGAGCTTGAAGATGCCCGACAGTTGGCAATTCGTAGTAAACAAGCTTCGGCGGCAGTGGCGGCCACGATGGGTAAAGCAAAGGTCACTGGACAGATTGTCGATAGAGCTGAAGTGGGCAAGCCTGGAGAATTGGGCCTCGAGACTGCAGAAGAATGTGCGACGGCAATCGTAGACGTATTGGCCGAAGATATTGAAATGTTCGAGGAGTTATTGGAACGCGCTCGCCGCAAGCGCGCAGCATCAACGCAAAGTGCTGCTGGAGATGGATCAAGCCGGCATTAATATCGGCGTCTCGGCTTCCTGATAATTTTCTATTTTGGCTAAGACCGCGAGACGGGCCACCTTCTCTGGGTGCGCGCGTCCCCAGCAACGTCGGCGGTCCCACAGCCGCGCTGTGCCCTTAGGGAGAGGTGATAGCAAAGGTCATTTCGTCGTATCCCTCCGGCGGTGGCCGCCTTGTTGGTCAGGTCAAGTGATGCGTAACAGTACTTATGGACAGCCATAAGCACATTACTGAGGTTGAGCGGCTTGAGGTCACTGATACCGGCCGACGGCGGCGCTGGTCTGATGATGAGAAGCTGCGGATCGTCCTGGAAAGCCTGCAGACGCCGCGGGCGATATCCTCGACAGCGCGTCGCCATGGGATATCGCGCTCATTGCTGATGACGTGGCGGCGCTCGTTTCGCCCTGAGCCAACCTGCCCTGGAGCACAACAAGCCGGTTTCGTGCCCGTGATGGTTGTCGCTGCAACTGAGACGGCGCCGACGATGGACGCTGCGCCGGCGAGTGGGCGAATGGTGATTGTTGTCGGTAAAGATCATCGTGTCATCGTTGACAGCAGCGTCGATGCGAGCGCTCTGGCGCGGGTGCTGCAGGTTCTGAAGCACCTATGATCCCGATTCCATCGAGCAGTCGGGTCTGGATTGCGACGGGTCATACCGACATGCGGCGCGGCATGCAGGGCCTGGCGCTGCAGGTTCAGGAAAGTCTGAAACGCGATCCTCATGCGGGCGACCTCTATATTTTTCGAGGTCGTCGCGGCGATCTCGCCAAGATCCTCTGGCACGATGGAATCGGGCTCTCGCTTTATGCCAAACGCCTGGACCGCGGAAAGTTCATATGGCCATCGGCGTCAGGCGGCGCGGTGTCGATCTCGGCGGCGCAGATGG
>CAIYRG010000415.1 GCA_903928515.1 uncultured Alphaproteobacteria bacterium
ATAAACAAAACCCGGAACCGTTTCCGGCTCCGGGTTTGCTTGCGTCAGGGCGCATGCGCGCCCCAAAGGTGTTAAGCCTTTCGGCTCACCACCAATGTTCTTCACGCCAGCCGACATTGTGATCGTGACGATCACGATCGTGGCGGTAGCCGTAATAATGTTCCCGGTAATGGGCGCGGTACCAAGCGTTCTCACCGCGGCCCCAACGGTGCCAGTGATGATCGCGGTCCCAGTAACCGTCCTGATAGGCGAAGGCCACGTTCGGGCCCAGGGTGACGCCGAAATCGACCGCCGCTTGCGCGGGCGCCGTGGCGATCGCCAACGGAGCGCCGGCCAACGCCAGCACGAACATTGCGCCTTTGATTGCAGGTTTCATGTGTGGGGTCCTATGTCTTTAGTGATTGCCTCGAACCCTTGCGGCCCGAGTGGCGCGGCTAACGCCGCCCCGCCTTGGCAATAGGGGTATCGTGCAAAGGAAACGTAGCTATCGTGATTTTAGTTCATTAAAAATCGGAAATGTTCCCGTCCAATTTGGAGACCCAAAAGCCCACTAGTGGCTGAGAAGCGCAATGTCGGCCGCCGGTTTGCCTTTTACGATGCTGTGCAAATATGCGGCGATGTCCTCGGCCTGGGCATCGGAAACCACACTTTCCGAATAGGCGGGCATCCTGGCGGCGGGATGGCGAAGTTCCTGTTTCACCGCCGCCAGATCGGGCCCGTCCGGCGCGAGGCGTGGGCCGACATCGCCCGAACCTTGGCCCACCGTGCCGTGGCAGGAATAGCAGCCATCGGCCATGAACAGCGTCTTGCCGTTCTCGGCATCGGCGGCCGATGCCGAGACGCACGACGAGAGCAGGAAGATGATGGTGAGGCGTGCCATGGCGCTCATCGTCCTTGCGCCACAACGTCGACGAGAGCCGGCTCGCCTTTTTTCACCACCGCAATCGCGCGCTTGAGCGCAGCGGCCAGATCGTTCGGGTTCGTCACCGGGCCTTCGGAATAGACGCCCATGCTTTTGGCCAGCATCGCGTAATTGATGTGCGGCTCGGAAATCGTGGTGCCGATATGGGCACGGTCTATCCCGCGCTCGCGTTCGGCCGCCATCTTCTGAATCCACATCACTTCCTGATGCCAGGCGCGATTGTTGTGCACGATGTAGAGCACGGGAATGTTCTCATGCGCCGCCGTCCACAATATCCCAGGCGAGAACATCAGATCGCCATCGCCGCCAATAGCCACTGCCAAGCGTCCTTCCTTCTTATGCGCGAAGGCTGCGCCCATCGAGGCGGGCGCGGTGTAGCCGACGCCGTACGCACCAGAGCCGCCGATATAGCGATAATGCTTGTCGCATTCCCAAAGCTGCTGCGGCCACATCGTCTGGAAATCGGTGTCGCTCAGCATCGCCCAATCTTCGGTGCGAATCTGCTCGTACAATTCCATGCACATGCGCGCGGTCGTCATCGGTTGAATGTCCCAACCGATGGCGGCGGCTTCGCGTGAGGCTTTCAACTGCGCCAGATGCGCTTCGGCGTGTTTCCGGCCGCGATTTTCCAACGCGGCTTTCTTGTTGGTATCGATCAGGCGTTTCACCGCTTCGGTGAGCGCAGGGAGAGTCGCTTCCGAATCCGCCGCCATCGCCAGATCGACCGGCGTGTAGCGCTCGAAATTCTGGTAGCTCGATTTCATGTACAGATCGTTGGCGTTGATGCTGATGCGCTTGGCCGCTTTCGGCGTCGCGCGCGACACGCCCATGTAATCGGTCAGTTCCAACCCCAACACGCAATCGGAAGCGCCCAGCGTGGCGCGCCCGCGCGAGGAATGGTTCAACGGATGGCGCCAGGGGAAATTCATCCGCCCGCGATTGTCGATGACAGGGGCCTGCAACGCTTCGGCCAGCGCGATCATGGCAGCTAAGCCTTGCGGTGTGCGCGCCACGCGGTCGGCCACGATCACCGGATTCTCGGCCGCCACCAGGATTTTGGCGGCTTCCATCACCGCGCCGTCATCGCCGCGCGGCGGCGTGACGGGCGATAATTTGGGAATGGGCGGAAAGGCTTCTGCGCTCGGGTTGTCCTGCAACTCTTCGTCGATAGCGAGCACAACCGGCCCATAGGGCGGCGTCATGGCGAATTTGTAGGCGCGCACCGCGCTCTCGGCGAAATGGCCTAAGGATGCCGGCGTGTCGTCCCATTTGATGAACTCGCGCACCAGCGCAGGCCCATCGTTCACAGTGTGAATCCAATCGACGAAGCCGTCGCGCTTCTCGGCATCCAAATGCGCGCCCGCCACGATCAGCACCGGCGCGCGGTCGCACCACGCATTGTAGATCGCCATCGAGGCATGCTGCAGGCCCACCGTGCCGTGCACCATACAGGCCATCGGCTTGCCGGAAACCTTGGCGTAGCCGTGGCTGAAGGCGACGGAGGCCTCTTCGTGCATGCAGGTGATGAAATCGATGCGGGGTGCCGTGCGCATGCCATAATTGATCACGGATTCATGCAGGCCCTTGAACGTGCTGCCTGGTATGGCGGCGATGTGTTCGATGTTGAGTGAGCGAAACACGTCGAGCATGTAATCGCTGCCGGGTGTCTTGCCGGTTTTCGCAGTCGGTGCCGGAGGCAAGTCGCGTTCGGCTTCGCGCGTGGTGAGCGGTGCGATGCCGGTGTTGTTGGATGGTTTAGATTCGGCGGCTTGCGTGGCCTTCATGGGTGTGGCGAGTGCTGCCACACCGCCAAGGCTCGCGCCTTTTAGAAAACCACGTCTCCCAACGCCCCCACGATCCTTGCCAAGTTTCTTGGTCAAGCCCGCCTCCCTCCCAGATTTGTGGGAAGCCTATCCTCCTTCGCCGCTTTGTGGCTACGGAGGACTTACGCCATCGCGGGAAGCGGAGAGCTAAGGCGTCACGACGAAATTCGTGAAACCGCCGTTGCGAGTGGGGATGGCGGCGAGCGCTTCGTTGATCTGGTCGAGCCGGTATTTCGAATGCTCGAACACCGAGAGATCGAGCGTGCCGAACTCGGCCATGTCCGCCATCTCCTGGCCTTGACCTGCTGTGAACCAGTTCGAGCCGACCAGCGAGATTTGCGAATCCATCATCCAGTGGACGTTGACGTTCACGGGCTCGCCCATGCCGCCGCAATTCACATAGGAACAGCCGCGCCGCATGGCGTAGATGCCATCCATCATCGTTTCGCCCGGTGAGCCGGGCCCGAGGCAATCGATGCCGGCATCCGCGCCGCGCCCCTTGGTGAGCTTGCGCACGCGTTCGGCAATCGTGCCTTCGCCTAAGGGGAGCACGCGAATGCGGTTCGGCGCGAGCGCTTTGACCTTCTCCATCAATTCCTTGTTGCGCGCCGTGCCGATGATCTGCGTAACGCCGCGCCCCAGCGCGATCAAACACGCGCCCAGGCCCAGCGTGCCGGTGATGCCGTTGATGAGCAGCGTGTCGCCGGGGCCCGCACCGCCTTTTTCCAACGCGGCGTAAGCCGTGCCGAGATAGCCGAAGCGCGCGGCCTGCTCGAACGACACGTTCTCGGGCAGATGCACGAGGTTCGCCTGCGGCGCGAGTTTGTATTCGGCGAAGCCGCCATACGGATACGCGTCGAATTGTTTTTGGCTTTCGGGCCCGAAGCCGAAATAGCCCTGGAAGGTGAGGTTGTTGCAGGTGGTGGGATTGTTGTCGCGGCAGGAGCGGCATGAACCGCACGAGAGCGCGGGGTTCACATAGACGCGGTCTCCTGGTTTGAATTTCTGCACGAGGTTGCCGACCTTGGCGACCACGCCCGAGGCATCGAGGCCGAAGATCGCGGGTAGGTGCGGCAGCGGCAATTCGGGAAACCATGTCTGCCACTTGGTGAGCACGTTGCCCAGATTGGGCACGAAGCCGCAGGCCTTCACCTGGATCACCACGTCCGTGGCGCGGGGTTCGGGGATGGGAAGCGTGTCGATCACCATAGGCTGGCCGATTGTGTGCAGCCGTGCTGCGCGCATGGTGGTCCCGGCCATCGTCTTGCTCCCCGTTATTTTGTTGGGGAGCAGCGTGCCGCCCTATCCGCCCAAAAGCAAAAGGTTTTCTGGTGTGTTTCTAAGCTATTTGCCGGGAGGCGGAGCGCCCGGTATATGCTGCCGAACGCGATACCTATGTGGCGGCACTGATATGCCACGCGGCATTGCCGTGGGGAGAACTCTGATGAGTGTCGAATTCCGTCCGCAGCTTACGCATGCCGGTATCAACTGTTTCGATATCGACACGATGCGGAAGTTCTACATGGATGTGATCGGGCTGATGGAAAGCGATCAGGGCCTCACCACACGCCTGAAGCAGAACGTGGTGTTCCTATCGGGCGACGCTACCAAGCATCACCAGATCGTGCTCTCCACCGGGCGTTCGCCGGAATCCAAAGTCAGCACGGTAAACCAGATTTCGTTCAAGGTGCCGTCGCTGGATGCGCTGCGCGAGATGTTCCGCCGTGTCAACGCAGCCAAGTGCAATCGTATCTTCCCGGTGAACCACGGCAATGCGTGGTCGGTCTACTTCGAAGACCCGGAAGGCAACACCATCGAGTGTTATCTCGACACGCCGTTTTATGTGGCCCAGCCGCACACGGGCGTTCTCGATCTTGCGACCACAGATGACGAAATTCTCGAAGCCACGCGCGAGGCCTGCAAGGGCGACCCGTATTTCATGCCGGTGTCCGAGTGGCAGGCGAAGATGGCGAAGGGGTTGGCTAACCCGGCGGGCCTGCGTCTCGATTGAGCGCCACGCTTTCGCGCGGCGGCACCAGCAGCAGCACGTAGGTCGCCTTCGGCGCGTTCTTATCCTTGCCCGCAGCCGGGTGGCGGATGTGGATTTCCTGGCGGATCGTATCGGGCGTGGCGAATTTCTCCGCCGCCTTCCGACAATCCGCACTGGCTTGCTGGCAAATCGCGAGCAGGCCTGAGCGCGCGATGTCTTTCGGTTTTACCCAGGGCGCCAGACTGTAATCGAAATCGATGAAGGCGGCCGGATGGTCCGGGCTGTAGAAGGCGATGGCGTCGGCATCCGAGCCGTCGCCCGCGACATAGGCCAATTGCGTGCCCGTCTTCACATGCCATAGGCGCGTGGCCTTGCGCGCCAGCTTCGTGCGCAGATCGGATTCGTCGTTCTTGCTGTAGGCCGTCATGCGCTTGTCGGCGTAGTTCACGGCCGGTGAGATGATGAGCGCGCCGAGCATCAGCACGGCGGCGAATCCTGCGGTGCGCCGCACCAGCCGCGTTTCATCGATACGGCCCGCCAACTCCACCAACAGCAACGGTGCGAGGCAGAACACCGCAATCGTCGTGTTCGATGACAGACGCAGGCTGAAGACCAGCGAAGCGACGATGGTGAGCACGTAGGGCAGCAGCGCCAGAACCGTGAGTTCGCGGAAGCGCGGACTGCTCCATTTGTCGCGCAGCGTCTGCTCCCAGTCGGCGAAGCGCGTGCCGCCGGCCCAGGCGATAAGCCCGATCACCAGCGCATTGCCCGCCAGGCACGCCAGCGTGAGCAGGGCGGCCTGGTTCATCGAGAACAGAATGCCGTTGCCGGTTTCAGATGCGAAATAATGGAAGGGCAGGAAATTGTGATGCCACAGCCACCACAGATGTGGCGCAAATAGTATCGCCGCGATGACCACCGACACATAGGGCGAGGGCGAGCGCAAATACGCGCGACCTTGTTTGTGTGTGAGGGCTGCGGCGAAGCACGACGCCAGCAGGATGACCGCATAATATTTCGACAGCATATCGCAGGCGGCCAGCGCGCCCAGCGCCAGCGCATAGCGCGGCCAGTGTTGGGTTTGCGCGCTCGTCACGGCGCGGATGAACATGTAGGCCGTCCACGGCCACAGCGAGAGGAAGATGCTGTTGGCGTTATATTTGAAGGCATAGAAAGTGTAGAACGGCGTGACGAGCAGCAGCAGCGTCGCCGCCAAGCGCTTGCGTCCCGTCGAAAACAGGCCGTTCAATTTCCACACGCCGTAAAGCCCAACCGCGGCGTTCAGCGCGGAGAGCAGCGCGAAGGCCCAGTTCTTGTGCGGGAGCACCAGAAACCACACGCCGCTGATCCAGGCCCAGAGCGGGGGATGCTTGTAATAGCCGAGCTGGAATTCGCGGCCCCAGACATAGGCCTCCGTCATGTCGTGATTGAGCCCGACGACGGCGTGGATCACCGTGTTGTAAATCGTCCAGGCCAGAACGAAGATGCCGAGAAAAATCAGCATCTCGCGTGGGGACGGTTTTTCGCCGGTATCGAGCGAGGGACACGAAGAGAACCAGGAACGCATGCGCAACAGCATGAGGGGCTTTCGGGTGGGGGGAGCCGCGAGGGCCTCAATTCAGTGGCAGTCTCACGGTAATGCAGCAATCTAAGTTTTGTTCAGGTTGCGGAAATTACCATGTAGATTTCGTAACCGTCTGTAGGATGAAATCCTGCGCGGCAAGATTTGGGAGAGGACCGTGAAGGTTGCAATCATCGGTGGGGGCATTGCGGGCTGCGCATTTGCTCTGAATTTGCATGCGCGCGGCATTTCATGCCGCGTTTATGAAGCGGTTCCCGACATCAAGGAACTCGGCGTCGGCATCACATTGTTGCCGCATGCTATGCGCGAATTCACCGCACTCGGGCTGCAGGACACGCTGAAGGCCGCCGGTGTGGAGAACACGGAAAGCGCGTTCTTCAATCGCTTCGGCCAACTTCTCTACAAGGAGCCGCGCGGAAAATTCGCCGGTTACCCCTTCCCGGAGGTCGGCATCCATCGCGGCCGGTTACATGCCATCCTCTATCGTACCGTATTGGATCGGCTGGGGGCGGATGCTGTCGTCACGGGCGCGCGTTGCACCGGCGTAGAGCAAGATGCCGACGGCGTGACCGTGCATTTCCAAGGCGCTGATAGCGTGCGCGCCGAAATCGCGGTGGCCTGCGACGGCGTGAATTCCACGGTGCGCAAGCAATTCTATCCCGACGAGAAAATCATCTTTACCGGCATCAATGCGTGGCGCGGTGTGAGCAAGCACAAACCCATTCTCGACGGGCGCACCTATATGCGCGTGGGTTCGATGCGCACAGGCAAGATCGTGATTTATCCCATCGCCGACAATATCGACGGGCAGGGCAACCAGCTCATCAATTGGACGACCGAGTTTGAAGCCGAAGCGCCACGCATGAACGATTGGAACAAGCCCGGCAAGATTGCGGACTTCTTCCACGTGTTCAAGGATTGGAAATTCGATTGGCTGGATGTGGCGCAGATGATTCAGGATTCCGATGCGGTGCTGGAATATCCGATGTGCGACAAAGATCCGATTTTGCAATGGACCTTCGGCCGCGTGACGTTCGCGGGAGATGCCGCACATCCCATGTATCCGCGCGGCTCGAACGGCTCGGCGCAGGCGGTGATCGATGTGCGCGTGCTGGCCGATTTCCTGGCGTCGGAGAAGGATTCGCAAGTCGCGCTGAAAGCTTATGAGACCGCGCGCGCCGCGACGACAGGTGAGATCGTGCGCACCAACCGCGCGCACCCGCCCGATTTCATCAACATCAAGGTGGAAGAGCTGACCGGGGACAAGCCGTTCGACAATCTCGACAAATACATCTCGCAGGACGAATTGCGGGCCCTGTCGGATGGTTACAAGCGCGTGGCGGGATTTGCGCTATCCGATGTGAAAACGGCAGCAAAGGCGTGAGCGGGCCCGATACCAATGGCCGCGTGTTGCTCCACGGCTATTTCCGCTCATCGGCGTCGTTTCGCGTGCGCATTGCGCTGAACCTGAAGGGTGTCGCGTTCACGCAGGTGAACCATCACTTACGCAAGAACGAACAACGCTCCGAATCGTATCTCGGCGTCAATCCGCAAGGGCTTGTGCCGACGCTGGAAATGGATGGGCTGAAATTGGGGCAGTCGCTCGCCATCATCGAATATCTCGAAGATGTACAGCCGTTGCCCGCGCTGTTGCCGGAAGACGCGGCAGGGCGTGCGCGGGTTCGCGCGCTGGCCAATATCGTGGCATCCGATATCCACCCCATCGATAATCTTCGCGTGCTGCGGTATTTGCGCGAGTCCATGGGGCAGAACGAAGAAGCGGTTCAGCGTTGGTATAATCACTGGATCGCGGAAGGTTTTGCGGCGTTCGAGACGCTGATCGCAGGTGCGCCGGAAACCGGCACGTTCTGCCATGGCGATGCGCCTGGGCTCGCGGATGTGTGTCTCATTCCGCAAGTGGTGAATTCGCAGAACTTCAAATTGGATTTGTCGCCTTATCCGACGATCCGGCGTATTTACGATACGGCGGTGAAGCTGCCCGCGTTCGAACGCGCGATGCCTATGAACCAGCCCGACGCGGAGTAGGAGGAGCAGAAGTTATGAGGTCGCTCGCATCGTTGCCGGGAAAGGTCTTATTGATTGCATCTAATCTTCAAGAGCGGCTTGAATCTGCTCTGAGCATGGATTTGCCACCCGAGGTG
>CAIYRG010000416.1 GCA_903928515.1 uncultured Alphaproteobacteria bacterium
AAGACAATATCGGATTTGTCGGCGACTTCGCGCGAAGAGGTCGCGCGCGACGCTTGGCGCATAAGAAGCGGCGCCATCGCTTCTTCGCGGATGTCATAGACCGTCAGACGGTAGCCTGCGTCCAGAAGCCGGTTCGCCATGGGCCCGCCCATGTTCCCGACGCCAACAATGCCCACCTGTTCGATTTTATCGGCCATGTCTTCCGCCATCTGTGTTCGCGAAGCGGCACGCTAGCACAGCAGATTAGATGCGGCCCATAAGGTGTGGGGACAGTTTGGCGCGAAAATCGGCAGCCTCTCGGGCAAGCTTGTGGCGCAGATTTTCGATATGCCTGTCGATATCGGGAAGGTGGTTTTCCACAAACGCGGGCACGCAATCCGATTGCGGATCGAAATCATCGGCTAAGACCCGCCACCAAGCTGCGGCGGCGTCGGCGGAGACATTCTCAGGAGGGATGTCGGAATCCAACCGCCAAGCTTCTTCCACGGCATCGCATTGCGGCAGTTGCCGCACGCAGTCGGCGAGGCTCTCGCCGGACCATTCGTAAGGCGTAAGCGGGCTACCCGCACGCCGCGTATCGCGGAAAAATAGAAGATAGGTCGGAGATTGGCCGATCATGCCGTGATCCTGACTTTGTGGGCCTGAATTTGTGTGGGCCTGAATTTGTGGAAGAGCGCGCGCTGCCCGCGGGCCTGCTCGGCCATCGACCGGAGGGGAGAAGCGGGACGGCTCTAGGCACGGCCCGCGGGCGTCATCACGCGTGACCTGAAGAATATGCGTTAAACGCATATTTCTTGGGGGCAAATCCCAGTAGGGCGGCGTGGGGGCTGAAAAGGCGGTGCCTGGTAGAAAGAGCTTAGTAGAACATCCGGCGGGTTTTGGGTTTCGAAGGCGCCTTACGTTCTGCTTTGGGTTTGGCCTTACCACCGGGGTTTTCCAAAGCCTGCTTGGCGGCGGCCTCCAGGTCAGCGGCTTCCTTGGCAAGGCGCATTTCACGCAGCTTCGCCGTGTTGACGGCCACGGAATCCCGCTCTTTTTTGTTGGCGTTCTTGCGCGCTTTATCGCCTTCCTCGGCCTTGGAGAAGAATTGCTGGGCGCTTTTCTGCGCGGGGTTTTGCGGGTTCGGCGGATTCGCCATGGGGCGTCCTTTTCGGGGATGGCGGAGCGCAAAATACGAGGCGAAGCGCGCGAACCGCAGTGAACTGCGCTATACCGTAACACACTAATACGAAGGGAGCGCTCTCAAGCGCTACAAACACGTCTCAAAATGCGAGCATCGCCGCTGGAAGCCGCCCGGCCCGTGCGCGACTCGGACAGCGGCTGGAAACCCGGCATCGGGACAGCTATCGTCCGCCTGTGGAAACATAATCCCTAAGCCGTAGAGGAAGAGTTCAAATCATGACGAGAGAAGAAGAGGTTCTGGCCGCGTTGGACCAACCGCGCGCGCTTTATGGACTGCAACAGCGGATCGACCCGAGCAACAAGAGCACCGACGCACTGCAAGATTACCTGATGCGCATGCGCACCGAGGGCAAGGTGAAGTTCGATATCAAGACGGGGAAATGGAGCAAGGCGTAAGCCGCCTTGCCGCAGGGCAGTGCTTCAGTTGTGATGCTGGAGTGGCCATCAAAACAGCGCGGAAACCCCTATAACTTGACATTGTGACCAAATGGGCTCATACGCCGCTAGCAATCTCCCGGATCGCGCTTAGGTTCGCGTTACGCGACCATTCATCCGGATTGCTTCAGTAAACCCTTCCGTTTGTTCCAGAAGCGTGTGGAAAGCGGTCAATCGCTCCATGCGTGCGACCGGATTCCGTCCGGCGGCGTTCTGTAGCAAAGGAAAGCCATTTCGTGAGTGAATCGCATTTGAAAAGCCCCTCGAACGAGGGCATGGCGCCGCTTAAGCGCCATCCGGCGCAGCAGCAGAGCGCGCCGCAATCGCATCCCCACCCGCATGCGCACCACCATGCGCCGCATCAATCTTCTCAAATCCAGGCGGGTCAAATTCATCCTGGCCAACATGCGCAGCAAATGTCTGTGCCACCGCACGTGGTGGACCCGAACGACGCGTTTTCCGCGCTTGGCATTACGCGTCCGCTTTGCAATGCGTTGAAGACGCAAGGCTACACAACGCCGACGCCGATTCAGACGCAATCGATTCCGATGCTGTTGCAGGGCAGCGATCTTTTGGGCCTGGCGCAAACCGGCACCGGCAAGACGGCGGCGTTTGCGCTTCCCATTTTGCAGAAGCTGGCAGAGGCGCCTGTGCCGAGTCATCGCGTGCCGCGTGCATTGATCCTTGCGCCGACGCGCGAACTTGCGGTGCAGATCGGCGAGAGCTTCGCGGCCTATGGCGCGCAGCTCAACCTTCGCCACACCGTGATTCTGGGCGGCGTGAAGCAATCGGGCCAAGCCCGCGCGCTGGCCAAGGGCGTGGACATCATCGTTGCCACACCGGGCCGCTTGCTCGATCTCGTGAGCCAGCGCCAAGCCCGGCTCGGCAACATTCAGCACTTCGTGCTGGATGAAGCCGACCGCATGCTGGACATGGGCTTCGTGCGCGACGTGCAGAAGCTGGTGAATATGTTGCCGAAGGAGCGCCAATCGCTGCTGTTCTCGGCCACCATGCCGAAGGACGTCGAGCATCTGGCAGCGTCGATGTTGCGCGATCCCGCACGCGTGGAAATCACACCGCAATCCACCACGGTGGAGCGCGTGGAACAGCGCGTGCATTTCGTGCCGACCACCGAGAAGCGCAAGCTGCTGCTGAATTTGCTGGCGGATCGCGCGATGAACCGGGTTCTGGTGTTCACGCGTACCAAGCATCAGGCCAATAAGGTTTCGGAATATCTGGATGCCGCGGCCATTCCTGCCGACGCTATCCATGGCAACAAATCGCAAAACGCCCGGCAGCGTGCGCTGGAAAGTTTCCGTTCCGGCAAAGCGCGCGTTCTGGTGGCGACCGACATCGCGGCGCGCGGCATCGACGTGGATGGCGTGACGCATGTGGTGAATTTCGAACTGCCGAATGAGCCGGAAAGCTATGTGCATCGCATTGGCCGCACGGGCCGTGCGGGTGCGACCGGCGTCGCCATTTCGCTGTGCGATTCCAGCGAGCGTGGATTCTTGCGTGACATCGAACGCATCACGCGCCAGAAGCTGACGGTGGTGGGCGAGATTCCGCCGAACTTCGAAAGTGCGCCGCCGAAGCAGGGCGGTCAGAGACGCGGCGGCAATCCGGGTGGTAATCCCGGTGGCGATCCGAACGCGAAATACAAAAAACAAAAGAGCCGTTGGCGCCCGGCAGGCGCCGATCGCAGCGGCGACCGCAATGGTGGCGGTAATCGCAACGGCGGCGGTGGCCGCCGCGCGGCCTAATCGCGCTAAACTTTCGGCATCTCTTTATGCTGGAAATCTTTGTGGATGGCGACGCGTGCCCGGTGAAAGCCGAAGTGGAACGCGTCGCCCTTCGCCACGGCTTGAACGTCACCATCGTTTCCAATGGCGGGTTGCGCCCATCGGCCAACCCAAGCGTGCGCCATGTGATCGTGCCCGCGGGCGCGGATGTTGCAGACGATTGGATCGCTGAGCACGCGGAGGAGGGCGATATCGTCGTCACCGCCGATATTCCGCTCGCATCCCGTGTGCTGAAGAAACGCGCGCGTGCGATTGGCCCGAACGGAAAACCTTTCACAGAAGACGGAATCGGCATGGCGCTGGCCATGCGCGGTCTGCATCAACATGTGCGCGAAGCAACCGGCACGCAAACCTACAATGCCGGATTCACCGCCAAAGACCGTTCGCAGTTTCTGCAGACGCTCGAGAACGAAATCCAAGCCGCTAAGCGCGCAACGCGTAACAATTGACTGCGTGCTCGATGGCCTACGTTAATCGTCCGTACCGGTTTTCTTGGCGAAGGTTTCGAGAATCCGAAACGCCTGATTGCGCTGCGTCGGCGGAATCTGATCCCAGATGGACCAGATGGAATTTGGAGCTGTGGGATCTCGCATAATCAAATCGGCCGGCGAACACCGTAGCGCATCGCCCAAGGCTTCCAGCATAGGCTGGGTGTAAGCGATTTGGCGGCGCATGAGATGATTCATCTTTGGCAGATGGTGAACAAGCGTCCCGGCGATCCGCATGGCGCAGAATTCCGCCGCATAGCTGCTCGCGTTTGCCGCTTTCACGGCTTCGACCCGAAGTCGTTTGTGTAATTGGTGAACCTGGAAATAAAAAAGGACGGTGACATGAATTGCAAGAAATCTGAGCACGATTTTCTCGGAGTCGGCCTAGCACTCCGGTACCTGGTGAACCGTCTCATAGGTCCACTTTACCACCTTGGTGGCTTTTTCTTTTCCTTCCTGTCCTTGCTGGGCTGCCAGCCTAAACTGTTCCTATAGTAGGAGACAGGAGCGACATAGAGAGCATTGGGTCACTCATGGATTCGGAAACTGCCAGACAAGTCTTGGACCTTGCTCATGGTGCAGGGGCGCTTCTTGATCGATCAATTCAGAAGATGATGGATAATTGTCCGCAAGAAGAATTCCTGGAGTATCGAAAGGCAGTCGGCCATATCATGGGAGCGATCTATTTCGACATCCTCCAGCCGCTTTACGAACGCTATCCCGACTTGGTTCCACCGGAAATGCGCCCACCGAAATAGCGATATAGATGCAGCAGCGCTAGGTGTGCGGAGCGCCGATCAAGTGCGAATAAGATAAAGGCGGCATGGCGTGGTGACGTGTCTGAAGTCACGGTCACGGTGTTATGGTTTTCACCGCTGCTCTTTGCGATGCTCGCGTTTATTTATCCGCTCGGCACTCCAGTTTTTATCGTTGTCGGCACCGCCCTCTGCCTCTTCTCGCTGACGGTGCTGCTAAACCGTAAGGCACGCCTTGCCGGCAAGCCGCCGCGCGGATCAATTGTACGATCCTCACAGGAAGATCGCCGCGTGAGCCGCTTGAATAGAGAGTCAGGCGTTCAAGCTTTTCAATGATTTTTGCTGCACTGCATTCATAAGGACGCGCGCGTTTTCCAAAAACAGGACTCTTGCCAGCGCGACTTCCCGCGCGCAGACTTGTGCTCAAGGAAACGGGGCTGGGCTTCTCGCCAAGCACCCTCGACCCGAGCGAGACGCGGAGCCGAGCGGCGTGGCGTTTGAAGGATCTGCCCCAATTTGGAGGCAAGGCCATGCTTGTGTCGCATATCTTGGAACAAAAAGGCCGTGGTGTTGTGCATGCCGGCGAAGACACGCCGCTCGCCGAGATCGCACGTTTGCTGGCGAAGCGCCGGATCGGCGCGGTCTTGGTGATGGGCGCGGATGGCGCGCTGGCCGGTATTTTGTCGGAACGCGATATCGTTCGCGCATTGGCGAATGATGGCGCCGCAGCGCTGACGCATAGCGCGGCCGCGCATATGACGCGCGATATCACAACCTGCAGCGAGCGCGACCATGTCGATGACATCATGGAGGTGATGACGCTGGGCCGCTTCCGTCATCTGCCGGTAATCGAGGACGATCGCGTGGTCGGCCTGATCTCGATCGGTGATGTTGTGAAATCCCGGATTGCGGAAACCGTGGGCGAGGCCCAGGCCTTGCGCGAATACATCGTCGCCGCCGGCTGACCCGGAGAGCAGATGCGCTTCCGATAAGGCATCGCCCGCCCTAGGGCGGGCGATCGTGCTCGTCCTCGGCGTGGCTTCTGTTAAAGTCGATGGCAGAAACGGCCACCGGGCTTGCCATGACCGATGTCATCGACGATTTCCTCGCTGCTGAAGAATTCACGCGCGTCCCCTATCGCGTCTATACCGACCCGGCACTTTACGAGGCCGAGCAGCAGGGGCTATTTCGTGGATCGGTTTGGAATTTCGTAGGCCTTGAACTCGAAGTCCCGAAGGTCGGCGATTACCAAACACGGTTTATCGGGGACACTTCCGTTGTGATGGTGCGGGCGGAGGAGGGCATCAACGTCCTCGTCAATCGCTGCGCCCATCGCGGCAATCTTGTCTGTTTCAAGAATTCCGGTAACGCCAAGCATCTGGCCTGCGTCTATCACAATTGGACGTATGGCCTGGATGGCAAGTTGCAGGGCGTCCCCTTCCGGCGCGGGGTCGGCGGCAAGGGCGGCATGCCCGAGGATTTCAACACCGCGGACCATGCCATGCCGCGCCTGCGCGCGGAGAGCTATTGCGGCTTGGTATTTGCGACGTTTTCGGACACGGCACCGTCGCTACATGATTACTTGGGCGAGAGCATGCGCGCCAACATGGAGCGCGTGCTTGGCCGCAAGCTCACCGTGCTCGGCTATTACGTGCAGGCGATGCCGAACAATTGGAAGCTGTACGTCGAGAATAACCGCGATCCATATCACGCCAGTTTGCTGCATCTCTTCCAGGCGACGTTCAAGTTGAACCGCCTATCCATGGAAGGTGGCATCAAGCTATCCGATGATGGGAAGCATCATATTTCTTATTCCATCTCGGCCAAGGATACCGATGAAGCCGAATATGCAGCGGACAAGTTGCGCTCGGTTTCCGACGGCTACACGCTGAACGATCCATCGCTCATCGCGAAATGGCCGGAGTTTGCTTGCGGCACCACGCTCGCGATCCAAACGATCTTTCCCAATTTTGTGGTGCAGCAGATCTCCAATTCGCTGGCTGTTCGTCTTTGCCTGTCGAAAGGCCCAGAGCAATGCGAGCTGCTATGGTGGATTTTGGGGACGGAGGAAGACACGAAAGAGCAGCGCGATATCCGTATCCGCCAATCGAATATGGTGGGGCCGGGCGGTGTGATCTCGATGGAGGACGGCGTGGTTGGCGGCTGGATTCAACGCGCAACACGCGAAGACAAGGACGAACGTTCGCTCGTGGAGATGGGGGGACGCGACTTTACGCCGATACCGAACAACCGTGTCACAGAAGTAGCGGTGCGTTCCTATTGGCGGGCATGGCGCGATTGCGTGGCCAATTTTTATAAGAAGGGTGGCGCTTACGGCAAATTGTCCGGGACGGCGAAGGCTGCGCCATGAGCCTCGATAAAATCGCTGCGAAGAGTGCGATCGTTGATCTGATCAATGATTATGCCCACGCCATCGATGACGACAGGTTGGAACAGTGGCCGGATTTCTTCACCACCGATGGCCGTTACACGATCATTCCGTGTGACAGCCATGCCAAGGGCTATCCGGTTGGCATCATGAATTGCGAAAGCCCGGGCATGATGAAGGATCGTGTGCTCGCTTACCGTAAGGCGAATGTCTACGAGCCGCATTGGTATCGCCATCTGCTCAGTGCGACGCGCGTTCTTTCAGAAGACAATGGCGCGTATTATGTCGAAACGTCTTACGCCGTCATTCGCACGATGCAGGACGGCACGATGTCCGTGTTCTCTGCCGGCAAATATTGCGATCACGTGGTCTTCCAGGATGGGATCGCCCGCTTTCGCGATCGGTTGGTTCTGACGGATTCCAATCGTGTCGATACGCTAATCGTCATCCCGATTTGATGCCTTCTGCCGCGCTTAATGGCGCGGGTTTCGCAACGCAATCCTGTTTCCCGCGTTTTCTCCCCGAACAAACGTTTCCCTTTTCATCCGGGAAAACGAGGAGAAATACCGTGAAAACAAGGCATTACATACTCGGCAGCGTTGCTGTGGCCGCTCTTATGGGCACAATGGTCTTAGGCGGCCCGGCCTTCGCGCAGCGTTATTCCAGCCCGGAAGAGCAGGCTCAGACACGATCGCTGAACGATCAGGCCGAACCCGGCACCACCGCGACACCAGATCAGCTCAATGGCGAGCAGCCGCTGGCGCGCGACCAAGGCGAATATCAAGGTCCAGGGAATGCGCTCGCCAAAGCGCAGGTCGATTCTCAAGTGCAGGCGCAGAACGATGACGCGCAGCAGCGTTATGAGGAGCAGCAGGACGATTATGCTCGACAGCGCGAACACTATCTGAATTCGAAAGACGCTTACGACGCGAAGCGCGCACAATATGACAATGACAAGGCGGATTATAACGCACAGTTCGCGCCGCCGGCCGCGTTTCCGCGCGATCCGAGACTTGTGAGATTGGGCAGCATGGAAGATCCGCGCCGCGCGCTGCGTGATGTGCCGGTCGATACGCTCGACGGCGAACATATCGGCCGCGTGGTCGCGATCCAAACGCAAGGTGGCGATCCTGTAACCGTGGAAGTCGGCGTGGGCCGTGGCCGCGTCGCATCCGTTGCGGTGGAAGATCTTCGATTTGATCGGGACCGTAAGGTGGTTGTTTCCGCGTTAAGCCGTGATGAACTGCTTGATGGGACGCGACCGTAAGTTAATCTGAAGAGAATGAAGCAGTGAGGATGAGGCGCGAAATCGCTTTTCATCCTCACTGCTATTTTTTGTTGTTCATATGGAGGCGAGACATGAAACTGACGCATTGTGAAATTCGATATATGACGACTGCCGCGTTGGCGGCGGGGATGCTTTTGACAGCGAGCCCTGTCTTGGCTCAACGGACGTCGACCCCAGGCGAAGAATCGCAAACGCGTGCGCTCAATTCGCAGGCCGGTGTGCAGGACGACAGCGCCGACCAAGCCTATCAGGACGCGCAAAAGAACTATCAGCAGCAGAAACAGAGCTATGACGACCAGCGTCAGAAATATCAGGACGCCAAGGACGCGTATGACGCGAAGAAAAGCGCCTATGATTCCGGGAGCGCCGAATACAAGGATGAGCGCGCCAATTACAACGCGGAATTCCCCGATTTCGGAGATCGCGATGTGGTGCAGCTCGGTACGGTGGCGCCGCGAAGCCTGCTGGATGCGCCGGTGGATTCACTTGGCGGCGAGCACCTCGGATATGTCGTTCGGATCAAGCACCATGGCCGAGACATGACCATCGAAGTGGATATGGGGGCTGGCCATCACGTGACCGTGCTGGCGGACTCCCTGCGTTACGATCGGGACCACAAAATGATCGTGGCCCCCCAGACGCGTGCGCAGTTGCTGGCTGACGCCGACAAATAGAGCGACAAGTTCATACGAGGATGACGGCGGCGCGGGCGAAAGCCTGCGCCGCTTTTTTGTGCCTGCGGCTCCCTTGGAGCCCGTTTGGGGCCGGCCCAACGGACCAGTAGGCGCAGGGGCCTCCAAGATCCCGGCCCTCTCGGCCATTTTCTTTGCTGTTTCCTTGGGATCTCGTGTGGACTCCGAGAGGGTGGTGCCTTCCCTAGCGGCCGAGTCTCTAAGGATCGTGTTTGCGGTGCGGGGAGACGCTAGGCGTTGAGAGGAAATTTTTGCGCCTTCACCATTCTCGCAAGAGAAAAAAACGGCGAATCCTCAGCCTTTTCGAGGGACTGTGAAAAAACGAACGAAACCTAAAAAACACGTTTGACACTCCGGTGAACCACGCCTATACACCGCGCCTCGCCGACGACGAGGGTGACCCCGCCGCCGACGATGTGCCTCTGAAATACCTGAGTTTTCGCCACTTTGGTGATCTCTCCGGTCCCACCGAAGCGCAGCTCTTTGACATTGTAGTTATGGAAGGGGAACGTGGGCGGCGGCTCGGTCGCTATGCCGAAGCGAAAGCTTCGGCGCATCAATACCGAGCGTCATAGCTCGCGTTCTTCAATCAACATGTAAGTAAGATGTTCGGTGTTTCGGTTCGCAAGAAACGAAACATCAAACCTCGTCAAAAAACATGATGATGAACAACGCGTTCTTGATGCTCTAGGATCAACATGAGAGTTTGATCCTGGCTCAGAACGAACGCTGGCGGCAGGCCTAATACATGCAAGTCGAGCGCCCAGTAATGGGAGCGGCGGACGGGTGCGTAACACGTGGGAACGTACCCTTTGGTTCGGAATAACTCAGGGAAACTTGAGCTAATACCGAATAAGCCCGTAAGGGGAAAGATTTATCGCCAAAGGATCGGCCCGCGTTCGATTAGCTAGTTGGTGGGGTAATGGCTCACCAAGGCTCCGATCCTTAGCTGTTCTGAGAGGAAGATCAGCCACACTGGG
>CAIYRG010000417.1 GCA_903928515.1 uncultured Alphaproteobacteria bacterium
ATCTCGACGAAAGCCTGCACTGCGAAGGCATCATCAAATTGTACCATGCGTGGAACGCGGAGACAGGCGCGGTCACGCCGGGTGTGCGCGACGACATCATCGATGTCGCCAAAACCATGGTGAAGCTGGAAGAAGATTTCGTCGACATGGCGTTCGGCCTCGGTGAAATCGAGGGCATGAGCGCCGCCGGCATCAAATCCTATGTGCGCTACATCGCCGATTGGCGGTTGACGCAATTGCACCTCACGCCGGTGTTCGGAAATTTCGTGTTGGAAGACAACGGCTACCGCGCCTTGAAGAGCCATCCCCTGCCCTGGCTTGTGGAAATCCTAAACGGTGTCGAGCACGCCAATTTCTTCGAGCAGCGCGCCACCGAATACTCCAAAGGCGCATCAAGCGGCAGTTGGGAAGGCGGCGAAGGCGTGTGGTCCCAATTTGAAAAGCACAAACACGCAGGCAAGGACGTCGAGGCCGTTTAAGCGCGCGACGTACAAACCGCTTCGGAGTAATCCAGCGGCACCGCTGATGGCCAAGGATTCGGCGTGTCTTTTCCATAGCCAAGCGCTATGGATCGGGCGCGAGGATCTGCACCATGCTGTCCAACAAAGCCAAATATGCCCTGAAAGCGATGCACGCGCTCGCGGCCTGCACATCGGACGAAACGCTGCCATCGACCGATATCGCGCATGCGCAGAACATCCCGAAGAAATTCCTCGATCTGATCCTGTTCGAATTGCGCCGCGCCAAGCTGCTAACAAGCGCGCGCGGCCAAACCGGCGGATACAGACTGGCGAAGCCTGCCGCAAAAATCACGCTGGCAGATATCGTCCGGGCCATTGATGGCCCGCTCGCGCCCATCGCTTGCGCCAGTGTCACAGCCTATGAGCGCTGTGCCGATTGCGACGTGGAACGCGATTGCCCGGTCAACCGCGCAATGCGTGCGGTTCGTAATGCGGCATCCGACGTGCTTGACAGCACCACGCTGGAAATGTCTTGCAAAGCCACCCGGCGCAAGCCTGCGAAACGACGGACTAAAGCATTGGCGTAAGCGAACGCACTCTTCTCACGCCCTATTGTTTGAAGTGCCGGCAAGCGTGGCGAATTCCGATTCCGAGAGTGTGATCTCGGCGGCGGCGACGTTCTGCTGCAAGTGCACCACCTTACCGGTGCCGGGAATCACCAGCATGACTGGGCTGCGCTTGAGCAACCAAGCGAGTGCAATTTGTGCCTGCGTCGCGCCATGATGCTTTGCGATGGTATCCAGCGCGCCACCGGGTTTCGTAAGCTCTCCTGCCGCGAGCGGATGCCACGGGATAAACGCAATGGCGTTTTTCTCGCAGTATTCCAGAACGTCTTCACTCGAGCGGTCGGTGAAGTTGTAGCGGTTTTGCACAGTGGCAATCGGAAAGACCTTCTGCGCGGCTTGAATATCCGCCACGGAGACGTTGCTCAGACCCGCGTGGCGAATGATGCCTTCATTCAACAGCTGCTTCACCGCACCAAACTGATCTTCACGCGGCACGTTCGGATCAATTCTGTGCAGCTGCCAAAGACCGATCTGCTCGATACCCAGTCGATGAGCGCTTTCATGCGCCTTTTCGATAAGATACTCGGGCCGCCCATTGGGTTTCCATTGATTGGGCCCCGAACGCGTGAGGCCACCCTTCGTCGCGACGAGCACGCCTGCGTAGGGATGAAGGGCTTCGCGGATCAATCGCTCCGAAACATCCGGCCCGTAAGCATCCGCGGTATCGATGAAATTGACGCTCAATTCGGGAAGGCGTCTGAGCGTTCGGATGGCTTCTTCGCTGTCGGCCGGCTCGCCCCAAATGCCAGGGCCCGTGATGCGCATCGCACCGAAACCCATGCGATTGACTGTTATGTCGCCACCGACAAGAAGCGTTCCAGCCGATGACGCGATGCCGTTCGAAGTGGATTTGGACATGCAGCTCCTTTGACATTCGCTGAAAAGCGCTGCCTCAAAACCGAGTGAAACCCAGCGCTCCGCGGGACCATAGCTGGAATGCACTGCGCTGTCTTATGAGCGCAGGAGTTCCCCGGTAATGGCATTGCGTTCAGCGGTCAGGGTGCGCGACTAAAACCGGGCGTGCCATGAACCACCTCTACGGATGTATCTCTTGAGGTATCAATACACTACCTATTTAGTATAGTATAGGGACACCTTAGTGAACATTTCTGCCATCGATATGACAGGCTTGGGTTATGGCAATTGAGACCAGTATCGACTTTGACAAGACCGCAGACGATTACGCGACCTATCGCGCGGGCTTTCCTCCGCAGCTGTTAGAGCGATTGCAGCGTTTCGAGATCGGTTTACCGGGACAACGCATCGTCGATCTGGGCACGGGAACCGGAACGCTCGCCCGGCAGTTTGCAGCGGCTGGTGCACAGGTGGTTGGGCTTGATCCCTCGAAGTCACTCCTCGAAAAGGCGCGCAAGCTCGATCACGCCGCCGGCGTAAACGTCGACTATCGCGTTGGCATCGCGGAAAAGACCGACCTGCCGGAAGGTGGCGTTGATCTCGTGACGGCCGGGCAATGCTGGAACTGGTTTGATCGGCGGCGCGCCACGGCTGAAATCCGGCGCATCCTCAAACCCGGAGGGCTTTTGGTGATCGCGCATTTCGATTGGTTGCCGCTCCCCGGAAACGTCGTGGCGGAAACCGAGGCCGTTATCCTCAAACACAATCCGCATTGGGGTCTGGCGGGACGAACCGGCCTTTACCCCGATTGGTTGTCGGGCCTTACGACCGGCGGGTTTGGCAACCTGGAAACATTTTCGTTCGATCACGATGTCACCTATAGCCATGTCGCGTGGCGAGGCCGCGTGCGCGCAAGTGCCGGCGTCGCAGCCATGATGACATCTGAGGTGGTGACTTGGTTCGATGAAGACCATGCGCGGATGCTGCGCGAGAATTTCCCCTCAGATCCTCTGACGGTTCCGCACCGTGTCTGGGCTTTGATCGGCC
>CAIYRG010000418.1 GCA_903928515.1 uncultured Alphaproteobacteria bacterium
CGATGGAGATGAAGCCGGTGATCTCTGGGCGGCGCATCAGCAATTGCATGCCGATCCATGCGCCGAACGAGATGCCCGCGACCCAGCAATAGGAAGGGTTAGGGTAGAGCGTCGACATCCAATCGAGCACGGCGGCGGCATCGGACAATTCGCCCGCGCCGTTGTCGAACGTGCCCTGGCTGCGGCCCACGCCGCGGAAATTGAAGCGCACCACCGTGCAGCCCAATTTGTGGAAGCGGTGATACAGCTCATAGACCAGCGGATTGTTCATCGTGCCGCCGTATTGCGGATGCGGGTGCAGGATGAGCGCCATCGGGGCGCCAGCGGCGCGCTGACGCTGATATCTCGCTTCGATTCGTCCCGCCGGGCCGGGCAGGATGATGTCGGGCATTAGGAAAACCTCCGGCGGATAAGCGCCTCGATGAGCGGGTTTGTCGGGATTTGGCGGCGCGCCACGTCTCAACAAAGCCCAGTAAATTCAACGTATTGAACCGCAGCTCGGCAGCGCCATATAGAATACTTGACCAATTTGGTCAGGATATTTATACCGCGCTTTCCGCCGGAAGCGGCTCTTCGAGGCAGCTTCTTACTACATCGGCGGGTTCCGATGGCAAGTTCTGCGTGGCTTTCACGCGGAAAACATCAGGGAAAGGAAGTGACCTCGTGAAACTTTCAACCCGTGGCCGCTACGCGGTGATGGCGATGGCCGACCTCGCCAGCCATTCCCTGGGCGAAGGAACGGTAGAATGGACCGCGGAAAGCCCGCTGGGCCGCGCCGTGCCTCTGGCCGAGATTTCCGGCCGCCAAGAGATTTCCCTGTCTTATCTGGAGCAATTGTTTGCCAAATTGCGGCGCAACGGGCTGGTCGCCAGCGCGCGTGGGCCGGGCGGCGGTTACCGCCTGGCGCAGCCGGCGGGTGAAACCCGCATCGCCGACATCATTATGGCAGTGGACGAACCCATCAAAGCGACGCGCTGCCGCGAGGGGAGCCCGAAAGGCTGCCTCGGCGCGAAGGGGCGCTGCATGACGCACGATCTCTGGGAAGAACTCGGTCGCCAGATTGAGGTATTCCTCGCCTCGGTGACGTTGGCCGATGTGGTCGAGCGCCGCGTTCTGGGCCGCGCGCGCGGCGTGGATGCCGCCGACGCCAAGTCTCGCGTGGCGGCGTAAGACACCGATGGCGCGCTTCTACCTCGATCACAATGCCGGATCGCCGCTGCGCGGAAGCGCTAGGGCTGCGATGACGGCCGCGTTGGAGCTTTCGGGGAACGCCTCGTCGGTGCATGCCGAAGGCCGTGCGCAGCGTGCTTTGGTAGAGCGTGCGCGCGAAAGCGTCGCCAAGCTTGTGGGTGCGAAGCCCGCATCGGTAATTTTCACCAGCAATGGTTCGGAAGCGAACGCGGCTGCTATGCACGGTGCCATCGCCGGTGCCGCACTTTCTGAAGACCGTAAGTTGCAGAAGCGCGTGACACGGCTGTTTGTCTCCGGCATCGAGCATGACAGCGTGCGCGCCATGGCGGCCTCGCTGATGGAAAGCACGCCGGGTTTGCATCTGCACGAAATTCCGGTGACGTCGGAGGGCGTGATCGACGTCTTTGCGCTACGCCGTTTGCTGATGGAAGGTAAGGGGCGCGCGCTGGTGTGCGTGATGGCCGCGAACAATGAAACCGGCGCGGTGCAGCCGCTGACCGAAATCGTGAAGACCGTTCGTGCGGAAGCACCTGAGGCGCTGATCCACGTTGATGCTGTGGCAGCTGCGGGCCACGTGCCGGTCGCCTTTGAAGAATTGGGCCTCGATTATCTCAGCCTGTCCTCGCACAAGCTCGGCGGACCGCAAGGGGCGGGCGCGTTGATCGTGAAAGACAGTGCGCCGTTTGTACCGCTGATCGCCGGCGGGCAGGAACAGAAACGCCGTGCAGGCACGGAGAACGTCGCCGCCATTGCCGGTTTCGGCGCCGCCGCAGCAGAAGCCACGGACACGCGCGCGTTACGCGATGCGTTCGAGACCAAGCTCAAGGCGTTCGCGCCGAATGCTGTGATCTTCTCGGGCAACGCTGAACGTCTCGACAACACTTCGAACTTCGCCATTCCCGGCTTGAGCGCGGAAACAGCACTCGTGGCGCTCGATCTTGACGGCGTTGCGATCTCGTCAGGTGCGGCTTGCTCGTCGGGCCGCATCGCCGAAAGCCATGTGCTGACCGCCATGGGCGTGAGCCCCGATTTGGCGCGCTGCGCGTTGCGGGTGAGCCTGGGGTGGTCCTCCACACAAAATGACATCGATGCAGCTCTGGCGAGCCTCAAGCGGTTGCTTGATCGCAAAGCTAGTTTGGCGGCGTAAGGAAACAACATGGC
>CAIYRG010000419.1 GCA_903928515.1 uncultured Alphaproteobacteria bacterium
AACAGCGCCAAATCGGTTTGCGTATCGCGACCCAAAATCTCGGCAGGCAATGTCGTGCCGTCGTTCAGGGTGACACTGACTTCGTCGGCGTCTTCGATGACGTGGTTGTTCGTCACGATCAGGCCCGACGGATCGATGATGAAACCGGAGCCCAGCGACGACACCCGGCGCGGCGCGCTCTGGCCGCGATTGAGGAAATCGCGGAACAGATCTTCATTGTCCTGCTCGTCGGGGCCGGTCTTCGGATTGTTCTGCGCCGAACCATTCTGATTTGGTGCGTTTTGGCCCGGCTTCTGCTGCGGCTGCGCTTGGCCTTGCTGGGTGTCGGCTGGCGCTTTGCGGCGCAGCATCTGTGAGGTCGAAATGTTCACCACCATCGGCGACAATTGGTCGGCCAAATCGGCGAAATTGGCCGGCGCCGGACGCCCCGCGATGCCGGCCGGTGCGCCCGCACCCCATGCCACAAACCCCGTCGCGCAGGTGGCTGCGGCGCCAAGCGCCAGAGCGAAGATCGTGCTTCTGCGCGGATTACGGCTTGCATTCGGCATCGGAAAAAACCTCTGACTGGTCTGCTTTGCGCGAATAGCGACAATACGCGAAATGGGGAGAAGTCTCTCCCCATCTCACGTTTACCATTTCACGTTTAATTGCCGCTCACGCGCAATCGCAATGGGGAACTCTTCGCCGCCGCGACATCCCCGTTGGCTATTTTCCGTTGGCTATTTCCCGTTTCCGGGACCCTGCTGGAAATACTTGAAAAACGCGCTGTCGGGCGAAAGCACGACGGACGTGTTCTCCTTCGACAACGCCGCCTGATAGGCCGTCATCGAGCGGTAGAAATTGAAGAACTCCGGGTCTTTGCCATAGGCATCGGCATAGATGCGCGAGCGTTCGCCGTCGCCCTCGCCGCGCGTGATTTCCGATTGGCGCGTGGCCTCGGCACGGATCACCGTCGCGTCGCGGTCGGCCTTGGACTTGATCTCTTCCGACGCCTGACCGCCCTGGCCGCGGAATTCATTGGCCTCGCGCTTACGTTCCTGCACCATGCGCGCATAGATCGCGTCGCTATTGGCTTGGGGCAGGTCGGTGCGGCGGATGCGGACGTCGACGATCTTGATGCCGAAATCGTTGGTCTCGGTGTTCACGCCGTCACGAATGTCGCGCATCAGCTTGGCGCGCTCACCCGACAACACCGCCGAGAAATTCTGCGCGCCCAACACGCGGCGTAAGTTTGAACTGACGATGGCCTGCAAGCGCACGCGCGCCACATCCTGATCGGTCAGCGTCTGGTTGAAGCGCAGCGGATCGGTGATGCGCCAGCGTGCGAAGGCATCGACCACCAGCCGCTTTTTGTCTTCGGCGATCACTTCCTCTTGGGGAATGTCGAGGTTGAGAACCCGGCGGTCGAAATACACCACATGCTGCCACGGCAGCTTGGCATGCAGCCCGGCTTGCGTGATGACGGCGCGCGGCTGGCCGAATTGCAGCAACAGAGCCTGCTCGGTTTGATTGACGGTGAAAAGGGTCGTCGTCATCGCGATGAGGACCACAATGATGGCGACGGCGGCGGAAACTCCGAAATAGCGCTGGTTCATTTGGCCGCTCCTTCGGTGGTCGTGACCGACCCGGTTCGCAATTCGGGGAGCGGCAGATACGGCAACACGCCTGCCCCGCCTCCCTTGTTGTCGATGATGACCTTGTTGAGGTTCGACAGCACGTTCTGCATCGTTTCGATATAGATGCGCTTGCGCGTCACATCCGGCGCCTTCTTGTATTCTTCATAGATGGCGTCGAAGCGCTGCGCCTCGCCTTGGGCTTCCGCAATCGTGCGCTGCTTGTAGCCTTCCGCATCCTGCATGATGCGCGCGGCATCGCCCCGCGCCCCCGGCACAACCGTGTTGGCGTAAGCTTCGGCTTCGTTGCGCAGACGCTCAAGGTCGGCACGCGCCGCCTGAACATCGCGATACGCGCCGATGACCTGCTCCGGGGGATCGACCTTCTGCATCTGCACGCGCGTCACCGTCACGCCGGCGCCATACGAATCCAGGATCTGCTGCATCAATTTCTGCACTTCATCCTGGATCGGTTCGCGGTCAGCGGTAAGAATCGGCTCGATCTGCTTGCGGCCCACCACTTCGCGCATGGCGCTTTCGGCCACGGCTTTGACGGCGGCATCGGGATCTTCGACGTTGAAGCTGTAGGCGGCGGCGTTCTTCACCACCCAGAACACGGTGAAATCGATATCGACGATGTTCTCGTCGCCGGTCAGCATCTGGCTTTCTTCCGGCACGTCATGCGCATCATCGTTGCGCCCTGCCTCGCCCGCCAGACGCGAACCGATATTGATCTGATTTTCGCGCGTGACCTTGGGCGTCGCCACCGTCTCGATGGGCCACGGGAGGTGATAATTGATGCCCGGCGTGGTGGTGCCCACGAACTGGCCGAAGCGCTGCACCACGCCCTGCTCGTCCTGATCGACCACATAAATGCCGGAGAACAGCCAGACGACCGCGACGATCAGGGCCGCAATTGCCGCTCCACCCAGACCGAAGCCTTGCGGCAGCACCTGACGCAGCCGGTCCTGGCTGCGGCGGAGCAATTCTTCAAGATCGGGCGGCGGACCGCCCTGTGGCCCCTGGCCCCACGGCCCGCGATTGCCGCCGTTGCCTCGTCCGCCATTGCCGTTCTGCGTGTTCCAAGGCATGCCTGTCGTAGCCTTCCTGCGTGATTTCCGGAATCCCGGCGGTTATATGTCGTCCCGCACCGGCCCGCAAACAATGGCCCCAACTGAAAACGAATTAAGAAATGTCCATGGCACTGACCCAAGACGCAATTCTGAAGGCCCTCGACACCGTGCGCGATCCCGCGAGCGGCAAAAGCATCGTCGACAGCGGCTTCATCGAAGGCGTCGCGCTGCGCGAAGGCCATGTCAGCTTCACCATCGAGGTGCCCGCCGAGCGCGGTCCCTCGTCGGAACCCTTACGCAAGGCCGCGGAAGATGCAGTCTCAAATCTTCCCGGCGTGCTGTCGGTGACGGCGGTGCTCACCGCGCATCGAGAGCGGGACGCAGCCCCACGTGGTCGCGCCCCGGTGACGCCCACGCGCGCGCCAGCACCTCACACGCATACACATACGCCGGCCCACAATCACGGGGCACACAATCATGGCCCGGCGCAAGCTGCGGGCGCGCCGCGCGCGGCCGGCGTGCCGGGCGTGAACGCGATCATCGCGGTGGCGAGCGGCAAAGGCGGCGTCGGCAAATCCACCGTCGCGGTGAATCTCGCGCTTGGCCTTGCCGCATTGGGCATGAAGGTCGGGTTGTTGGATGCGGACATTTATGGCCCGTCCGTGCCGCGCCTGCTGTCGATCAAAGAGAAGCCGGAGTCCGACGGCAAGAAACTGAAGCCGATTGTGAAGTTCGGATTGAAGGCGATGTCCATCGGCTTCCTGGTGGATGAAGAGACGCCGATGATCTGGCGCGGCCCCATGGTGATGGGTGCGCTCACGCAGATGCTCACCGATGTCGAATGGGCGCCGCTGGATGTTCTCGTGGTGGACATGCCGCCCGGCACCGGTGACGCGCAGCTCACGCTGGCGCAACGCGTGCCGCTGAAAGGTGCCGTCATCGTCTCCACGCCGCAAGATTTGGCGCTGCTCGATGCGCGCAAGGGCCTGGCGATGTTTCAGAAGACGGAAGTGCCGGTGTTCGGCATCGTCGAGAATATGAGCACGTTCGTCTGCCCGAATTGCGGCCATGAGAGCCACATCTTCGGACATGGCGGCGCGCGCGAAACGGCTGAGAAACTTGGCGTGGATTTCTTGGGCGAAATTCCGCTGGTGCCGATCATCCGCGAAACCTCCGATGCCGGAACGCCGATTGTGGCTTTGAGGCCTAACAGTCCCGAGGCGGCTGCGTTCCTCGCCATTGCCGCGAAGGTCGCGGAGAAAATCTCCGGCACGCCCGCACGCAACGCACCGAAGATCGTGATCGAATAGCGGTTACTGAAGGCGTTACTGAATTCCGGCGCGGATTTCCAATTTCTTGCCGCCGCCGCCGGTCCAGCTATCACCGGCTTTGTGACCGGCGCGGATCGGACTGCAATCGTCCGCACCGCCATCCGGCTTCTCGCACATCTTGTCGTCTTTGATCGCCCAAGTGCCTTTCACGGCGTGGCCCTGTTGATCGACTTCCATGTAAGTGTGATCGGCCCTGTATTGCATGTGCTTCGTGCCGCTGGCGTCGGTCACATAGAACGTGTTGCCGTAATATCCGGCCATGATCTCGTCTTCGCTGGCGGCGAATGCAGCGGTGGAAGCCGCCGCGCACACCAGCATCACCGTACCGAACAAAATCTTCATTGGTTGCCAGCCACCACTTCGAGGGTCATGCCCGGACGACCCGTCCATTTGTCGCCGGCCTTCTTGGCGCCCATCTGGTAGCAGGCTTCGGCCTGGCCATCAGGAAGTTCGCAGAGCTTGCCGTCTTTCACTGACCACGTGCCGCCGACTTTCTTTCCGTCCTGCATCACGGCCGTCAATTTGTGATCCGGCGTGTAGTGCCATTTCTGCACGCCAGATTGGTCGGTGATCACCAACGTGTTGCCGTAGAACCCCGCCATCATGTCGTCAGCAGCGAACGCGGCCGTCGCAAGGCAAAGGGAAGCTGCAATCAGAGCAAATTTTTTCATTGTTGTTGTCCCTCCTTGAGTTCCACACGCATTGGGCCGTCAGACCATACGTCTCCCGGTTTCTTGTTGCCTGCCAGATTGTGACATGCCGGCTCTTTGCCCTCCGGCCCTTCGCAGATTTGTCCGCGCACGATCAGCCATGTGCCGGTTTCAATTGCGCCGCCGTCTTTGATTGCCGTGTAACTGTGGTCGGGGAAATAATGCCAGCGCACGGGCGCTTCGCCGGGCGCGCTGATCAGCAGCGTGTTCTCGTAATAGCCGGACATCGCGTCTTCGGCCGCGAGTGCCGCGGTGGACAGAGAGAGCGAAAGGCAAATTATCCGAAGAACCTGCATAACCCCTCCCAAGTTTTATTATTTAAGCAGCGTTGGCCATTGATGATGAAATGCCTGTTGCTCGAATTGGATAGGCTCATAGACCGAGCGAACAATATCCATGTGCGACTGAGCCCAGGCATCCAATTCTACATCTGCTTTCAAAAATTTTGAAGCTAACGCCGTGCGCCGCTTTTTTCTGGTTTTCTCAAGTACAACCAACGAAAATGAAAATTCGTCCACTTCTGATGCGGGATAGTCTTCCCGTCGTATTTCTTTCCACCGCCGCTTATCGAATTTGTATCTGAAGAAGGTGTCTCCACTAATTTTTGGAGCCTGAACTTCGGTAAGATATATCTTGTTAAATTGCTGACTGAATTCCTCATAAATATTCCCGCCGCCAATCACGAATACATCGGACTTTCCGGCACGAACAGAGAAATAGTCTGCAATGAACAGTGCCTCCTCGGGAGAGCTAGCCCACTGAATTTTATCAGAGTTTTCCCCCCCGGTTCTTGAGAGAACAATATTTATTCGACCGTCGAGAGGCTTGCCAATCGAGTCTAACGTCTTGCGTCCCATTATAATGGGATGACCAAAAGTAATTGATCGAAACAATTTCAGGTCTGTTTTCAATCGCCACGGAATTTGATCTTCACAACCGATTATTTGCGCTGGCTCGCTGCGCGCCACTATGAAGGAGATAGCGGGCAATTCGACATATGACGGAGATCCCATTAAACCGCGACCTTCGCCTTGATATGCGGATGCGCTTGATAATTCTCCAGTGTGAAATCCTCGTAGCGGAACGCGAAGAGATCTTTCACCTCGGGATTCAATGTCATCGTGGGGAGCACATACGCCTTGCGCGTCAGTTGTTCGCGCGCCTGATCGAGG
>CAIYRG010000420.1 GCA_903928515.1 uncultured Alphaproteobacteria bacterium
CCCTCGGCCTCGGCCTGCCGGGCAACGGCTCGGTGCTCGCAACGCATGCCGACCGCAAGGAATTGTTCCTGTCGGCCGGGCGCACCGCCGTCAAACTGGCGAAGCAATATTACGAACAAGACGATGCCAGCGTTCTGCCGCGTTCCATCGCCAACAAGCGCGCCTTCCTGAATGCCATGAGCCTCGACATAGCCATGGGCGGTTCGACCAACACGGTGCTGCATCTGTTGGCCGCTGCGCATGAAGGCGAAGTGCCGTTCACGATGAAGGATATCGACGCGCTGTCACGCGAAGTCGGCGTGCTCTGCAAAGTGGCACCTTCGGTTGCCAATGTGCATCTGGAAGATGTCCACCGTGCCGGCGGCATCATGGCGATCTTGGGCGAACTCGCCCGCGCCGGGCTGATCGACACCAATGTCGCCACCGTGCACGCACCCACGCTGAAAGATGCGCTCGCGCATTGGGACATTCGCGTCAGCAAGGACGAAGCCGTCCGCAAATTCTATTCGGCAGCACCTGGCGGCGTGCCGTCGATGACAGCCTTCAGCCAAGATCGTCGCTATGAGGAACTCGACACCGATCGTTCCACCGGCGTCATCCGTGATATCGAACACGCCTTCAGCAAGGATGGCGGGCTCGCCGTGCTCTACGGCAATCTGGCGCAAGACGGCTGCATCGTGAAAACGGCGGGCGTGGATGCCAGCAATCTCGTCTTCAACGGCCCCGCGCGCGTATACGAAAGCCAGGATGCTGCGGTCTCGGGAATTCTGGGCGGCGAAGTGAAGGCCGGCGACGTGGTGGTCATCCGCTACGAAGGGCCCAAAGGCGGCCCCGGCATGCAGGAAATGCTGTACCCGACGAGCTATCTGAAATCGAAGGGCCTGGGCAAAGCTTGCGCGCTGATCACCGATGGCCGCTTCTCCGGCGGCACGTCGGGCCTGTCCATAGGCCACGTCTCACCGGAAGCCGCCGAAGGCGGTACGATTGGGCTCGTGCAGAATGGCGATCCGATCCAGATCGATATTCCCAACCGTAAGATGCACCTCGACGTCTCGACCGAGATCTTGGCCGAACGCCGTGGCGCGAAGACCGAGTGGAAGCCCGAAGCCGAGCGTCCACGCAAAGTCTCAACGGCACTCAAGATTTATGGCGCGCTGGCGACCAGTGCTGCGAAGGGCGCGGTGCGCGACTTCTCGCAGATTGCCAAGCGCTAGAACGAACAGCGCGTTACGTTTGATGAACGAGCGCCCGGCGCGGCTGAAGACAGCCACGCGCCCGTCGATTGCTGTCTACGGTCTACGAGACGTGCGCGGTATTGTGCATTAACGGTCCGGTATGCCGCTCCAAAGAGCCTCGCATCCCCAGCTTCGAGATGCAGGTCAAGGAAGCTGCCGCCGAACTCTCCAAACGCTTCGGGTTCGTTGCGCCAAACGCCGGCTAGACTTGCCGCAATTTCTACGATGGCGTGGCGGTCGATGCTTCTATGTGCGGCAACAATACGATCGTATGCTGAAGGGTGGTAATGGCTTTGGGATTTTCCTCGCCGGTGTGGTCGATGGCGTATGGTGACTCAAATCTCAGAATGCCGAGGATCATGTTCACCGATGTTCCGTCGTCCGACAGAGGCATATTGCACCGAGTGACGATTAAATCCTTGCCCGTGCGCGTCCGATATTTATGGCGGAGCAAATTCGGCTTCCGTTCCTCGATCGTCTCTAGAAAGAATTTCCGGATCAAGCGGTGGCGCTCGCCCTGGAAAATCTCGTCTTGATATTTGCCTGTATAGTCGAAACCGAATGTTGCCGCCGCCTGCGTGCCGACGAGCCGGTATCGAAAGCGCACTTGGCATCCGAAATTTTCAGGTTCGAGATCAATCTATTGGGCGTGGGGAAGCACACGCGCTAAGGCGCGGGCGGTTATGTCGGCGTGTGAGGGCA
>CAIYRG010000421.1 GCA_903928515.1 uncultured Alphaproteobacteria bacterium
CTCGATGCGTGCCGCATCTCGCCACCTCCCCCGTAAACGGGGGAGGAAAGAAGGAGCGGAAATTACTTCTTCCAGAATTTCCGCTGTGCGGCCAAGCGCATGACGAAGCCAATGACCTGCGCCACCGCTTTGAAGTGCTCGGCGGGAATGGCCTCGTCGATTTCGACCGTCGCATAGAGGGCGCGGGCGAGCGGCGGATTTTCGACGATCGGAACGTCATGTTCCTTGGCGACCTCACGAATACGCAGCGCCACATCATCCGCACCTTTGGCGACGCAGACGGGCGCGCCCATTTTGCCTGATTCCTAGCTTAGAGCGACAGCATAGTGCGTCGGGTTGGTGATGACCACAGTCGCTTTGGCCACATTCGCCATCATGCGGGTTTTGGAACGCTCCGCCCGCAGCTGGCGGATCTTGGCGCGGATGTGCGGATCGCCTTCCGATTGCTTGAATTCGTCCTTCATTTCCTGGCGCGACATGCGATGGCGGGCCATCCAGGTCTGCCGCTGGTAGATGTAATCAACGACCGCCAGAGCGGCCATGACGATCAACGCGGCCAGCAAAAGCTTACTCTCGTCGCAATCCGTAACAACAACACGCCGACATTCCCGGCAAAACCATCACTACCGTCGCATCAAATCACTGCGTGAAATCCTGCAAGCTGGTTTTACGCTCATTCGTGAGTGCCGTTTTAACACTGGCGGTAGAAACAGTTGGATATGCCTTGCGCACGAAAGCAACCCAAGCATCACGATATTTCAGCCACACGCGCTCAGTCTCACGAATCTGTTCCTTCGTGACCGTGCCGGCATCAAAATCGCGATTGACCATTATGGTTCTGTAGGTCTCATTCAAATCGATGTCGGCTTGCCGGGATTGTTCGGCAGTCGCCGCGGGGAATTTTCCTTCAACAATCGAAGTTAGATCCGCGAGGAATTGATCCTTGAGCGCACTCTCTTCGTTCAATTCAAAGGCCGCACGCGCTGTACCGCTGAGGTCAACCTCGCTTCTGGACCGCGCATCGACAAAATTCTTGGCAGCAGAATAAAGTGCCGGAAACGCTCTATCGGCATTTCCGGACCAATGCGATCTCAAGTCTGCGAGCTTCGCGTCGCGTGTCGCATCGTTGATCCGAAGATCGTGCGCCGCACAGGTGCCTTCGGCCAACCCACTCGTGACATCATCGCAAAATGTAAACTCCCCTTCGGCTTTGTAAGACCCGCTTTTCAGCGATTGCAAATGTGCAACGCGACCATTCACTTCTGCCGGTGCGCCAAATACATCGCAAGCGAAAGCCGTCGCGATATCTAGATTTCTCGGAACGCCCTTACCATTGGCGTACATCGTCATCAGCAGGGATTCGCCACTAAACCCGTCATTGGCGCCGTCCCGCATTTCAATCAACGCACACTGGCGCGCCTTAGCCACATCCGCTTTGATACCAATGCCGTAATAAAGAGCCTCGGAATCGCAACCCTTCAGAGATGCGATGGTCGCGACATCCAGATCGTCCACTGAGGGCAGCTTGAGCGATACAAGCGCGTGACAAACCTTATTGGCCGGCGCGTATTCAGGCGTGTTCGGCAGAACATCGTCGTTCGCCGCAAGCGCCAGAAGCGGCGCGGCCACGACGGTTAAAGCGATAGCGCCGCCGAGCCAAAGCGCGCGCATATCCTTCACCGCACGCCACTATCGCGTGGGTTGGCATCGAGCGGATACGACGCCTCTATCAGGCTGATGGAGCCGTTCTCGATCTGCAGTTCCACTTTTCGCATGGAATCGCCCTCGCACGGACCATCGACGCAATAGCCATCATCCATGCGAAACTTCGCGCCATGCGTGGCGCAGAACAGAAACTTCTTGTCGCGCGTCAGGAAATTGCCCGGCACGATTTCTAGGGGCGTGCCCCAATGCGGGCAGAGATTTACATAGCCGTAAATCTGCCCCTCCTTCTTCACCACCACGACATTCTTGCCGCCTTCGCCGCGGCCGAGCATCACGCCCTTGGCACCCGGATCGGCAACCTCGTCCACGCGACAGAGATAGCGGATGCCTTCGCCTTCCGGCACGTTCGCGGGCTTGGGGTTCTGCAATTGCTTTTCGAACGCACCGTCACCGGCATAGGGCGCTTCACTGTAGCCAAGCGCTTTGAAGAACGCCGCCGCATCGGAAAACGCTGGCGGCACCACCACGCGCACGCGGCGCGCGCCTTCGTCCCAAGCGGTGCGTTCCAGCACATCCACCACAGCGCGACCCATGCCGCGCTTGCGCGCCGGAACGTCAATAAAGACATGAATGAGTTCGGCCACTTCATCGCCGCGAATGTGCATCACGCCGAAGCCGGTCGCGCGCATCCCGAAACGCGCCGAGAACACCCGCATGTCGGAACGCGCCAGGAATGGTCCGGCCAGTGGCTCCAACCCATGCGCCGCCAAATCGGTATTCGCTGCCGCCACGAGTGCCGCAACGTCACTGCGGTTCGGCGTTTCGCGGGCGACGAGGAGTTGAATCATTTTCCTTTAACGCCACCGAGCTTGCAGATGTGGGCCCACTCGGCCGCGCGCACCGGCTGCACGGAGAGGCGCGAATTGTTCGCCACAACCATCTCCTTCAGCTTCGGATCGCCCTTGATCCGCGACAGGCTGATATGCGTGGGCACATCTTCAACAGCCTTCACATCGACCAGGCCGAAGCGCCCGGCTTCATCGGTGGGATCGGGTTTGTATTCCGCGATCACTTCGACAATGCCGACAATGCTCTTCTCACCGCCCGAGTGATAGAAGAAGCCGAGATCGCCCTTTTTCATGGCCTTCATGTTGTTCGCGGCTTGGTAATTGCGCACGCCGCTCCACGGCTCGCCCTTCGCGCCCTTTTTCTTTTGCTGCTCCCAAGACCAAGTCTCGGGTTCGCTTTTGAACAGCCAGTAATTCATCGGTGCGAAGCCTTAGTGAGAGGAAGGCGCCATGTTCACGGTCGCGGCGCGGAACGGACGGATTTCCACCGTGACGAACACGCCCTCGCGGCGATAGGGATCGTTCTTCGACCATTCCTCGGCGGCCGCTTTATCGGCCACGTCGATGATCAGCATCGAGCCCAGCATGCCTTGGCTATCGTCGGTGAGCAGCGCACCGCCGAGCTTCACGACAGCGGCTTGCTGCTTGATGTATTCCAGATGGAGCGGGCGCACTTTCATGCGGTGCTCCAACGCATTGGGCGCATCGTGACCGATGATGACGAACAGCATGGCTTCCTCTTATATCGTTCTGCGTTGAAAACTATTCGGTCCGAAGGGGACGCGCGAGCAATCCTTCGGTGACTTGCGCAATGGACGCCTTGCCCGCCAGCACGGCGGCGACCGCTTCGGCCACCGGCAATTCCACGCCGTGCTTCTTGGCGCGCATGATGAGTGCGGGCGCAGTGAACGCCCCCTCGGCCAACGGCTTGCCTTCGCCCGTAAGGCTGGCGAGCGTTTCACCCGTGCCGAGCGCGAAGCCCAGCGCATAATTGCGCGAGGTCATGGTCGTGGCTGTGAGCGTGAGATCGCCCAACCCGGAAAGCCCCATCAGCGTTTCGGGCTTCGCACCAAGACCCACGCCCAGCCGCAGCAATTCGGCAAAGCTGCGGGCCAGCAACGCGGCGCGCGCGCTTTCGCCGAAGCCCGCCCCCATCACCACCCCGCAAGCAATCGCGTAGACGTTCTTGGCGGCCCCCCCCAAGGCGACACCCACCAGATCATCCGTCACGTAGGGGCGGAAATGCCCGGCCTTACCCAATGTCGCCTGCAACCGCTCGGCCACGCCGGGCGGGGCGGCGATCGTGACGGCCGTGGGCAGGCCCCGCGCCACATCGCGCGCAAACGATGGCCCGGAGAGGATGGCGGGCGAGGCCTCAGGCAACTCCTCGGCCAATACCTCAATGAGCATGGCGCCGGTTTTGTCTTCGATGCCTTTGGCGCAGAGCACAATTGGCGTGCCCGCCGCCACATGCCCGCGCAAGCCCTTGAGGCTGGCGCGCAAAAACTGCGCGGGCGGCACAAGAAGTATGGCCTCAGCTTTGGCCGCCTCCGCCAGATCGCCGGTCGCTTTCAGGCCTTCGGGCAATGTCACGCCCGCGAGGAAGCGACGGTTCTCATGGGCAGCGTTTACGCTGCCGACGACATCGGCCTCGCGCGCCCAGAGTGCCGTGTTCGCACCTGCAGCAGCGACGCAGGCGAGCGCAGTGCCCCACGCGCCCGCGCCGATCACCGATACGGTGCGGTAGGGCGTTGCACGGAAAGACGGCGGTGTTTCAGGGCTCATGGAAGACTGAATGTTTCGATGATTATTTAGTGACGCGGACAATAGAGCGGCGTTACAGTGGATCAAACAACGATAAAAACAAACTGGTGGGACGCCGAAAATCATGAGTTTAACGGGCACAGCGTCCGCGAAGGACGGCATCAAAGACGGCGTGAAAACCGAAACCCGCGGCCAGATCATGGAAGCCGCCAAGCGCCGGTTTTCCCATTTCGGTTACGGCAAGACGACGATGGCCGAAGTGGCCGCCGATTGCGCCATGTCGCCCGGCAATCTCTATCGCTTCTTCCCCGGCAAGCTCGACATCGCCGAAGCCATCGCGCTGGAAGGCGAGAATGCGCGCCGTGAAGAGATGGAGCGCCTGGCCGCCGAACCGCGTGGCGCGCGGGCGCGGCTGTTCGACTTTTTCTTCCGCGAATTGCGCATGACCTATCGCAAGCTTGAGGAAGATCCCCGCACCGCCGAAATCACGCGGCTGGTGGCGCGCGAACGCCCGACATTCAGCGAAAGCATTCTGGCGGCCGAGCGCGCGTTGATCGCGCGCATCCTGTACGATGGACATTCCACCGGCGAATTCTTCATCGAAAAGCCCAAACACACCGCCGAGATGATTCAATCGGCGACATTGAAATTCCGCTTTCCCCAATTGTGGTCGGCCGAACCCTTGAGCCAATTGGAGTGGGAGCTGGAAGGCGTGCTGGGGCTTATCATCGAAGGCATCGCCGTTCAGCCACGCGCCAGTGCCTGATCGCGGGGCCTGATCCTTCTTTCCGCCATAAAATCCCGCTAGAAAGCTTTATGCGCCGATTTTCCGCACTCGCTGTTCTGGCAGCCGCTATTCTTTCGCTCTGCGCCATCACGCGCAGCGAAGCCGCCACGTTCACGCCCGAACAGATCGCCGATTTGAAACGCGTGTCGGCGGCACTGAATGCGGTGCAGACGATACAAGCGCATTTTCTGCAGATCGCGCCCGACGGCAACGCCGAGCAAGGCACGGTGTATGTGCGCAAGCCGGGCCGTGTGCGCTTTGAATACAATGCGCCCAATCCCGTGCTGGTAATCTCCGACGGCTCCACGCTGGCGGTACAGAACAGCGCGCTGAAAACAACGGATCGCTATCCGCTGGTGAACTCGCCGCTGCAGATTCTGCTGGGCACGAATGTCGATCTCACCACCGATTCCCACATCATCGCGGTGAATCACGAGCCCGGCTTGGTGAGCATCACCGCGCGCCAGGACAGCGGCCCCGCGCAAGGCAAAATCACCATTCTGTTTTCCGATCCGGCGATGGAATTGCGCCAGTGGGAAGTGGTGGACGCGCAAGGCGGACACACCTTGATCACACTGCGCGACGTGCGCACCGATGTGCAGCCGGACCCGAAACTGTTCGTCATCCAGGAACAGAATCCCTTCCAGCAGAAGCGCCGCGACTGATGGCCTTGCCTGTTGTCAGCCTACCCGTGGTCGGCATTCCTTGCGACCGGCGCAAACCGCGCGATCAGATCGTGCATTTTGCCGGTGAAGAATATGTGCTCGCCGTACAGGGTGGCGTAGGCGCGCTCCCCCTTCTCATTCCCGTGCCGCCCGAACCTTTGCCAATCGAATCTGTCCTCGGTACTGTCGATGGCTTGCTGTTCATGGGCTCGCCTTCGAATGTCGCGCCCAGTCTTTACGGCGGCGAAGAACCCCGCCCCGGCACGATGCTGGATGCGGCCCGCGACGCCACCGCGATTCCGTTGCTGCGCGCAGCCATCGCGGCAGGCGTGCCGGTGCTCTGCATCTGCCGTGGCTTTCAGGAACTGAACGTGGCGCTGGGCGGCACACTCCACCAGCACCTCAAAGAGGTGCCGGGCTTCCACAGCCACGAACCGGCTGATGGGCTTTCCCTCGACGACGAATATGCGCCCGCCCATCCCATCATCGTGAGCGACGGCGGGGTCCTCTCCAAGCTCGGCCTCGCGCACAACCCTCGCGTGAATTCGCTGCACGGCCAGGGCATCGACAGACTTGCCCCCGGCCTGTTCGTGGAAGCGCGCGCCGATGACGGCGTGATCGAAGCCGTGAGCCTGCCCGGTTCTAAAGGCTTTCTGCTGGGCGTGCAGTGGCATCCCGAGTGGAGATTCCAGGAAAACCCGATCTCGCAGGCCATTTTCACAGCCTTCGGCGATGCCGTTCGTGGGCATGGAGCGGCGCAGCGCCGCAGATTGTAAGCCCTGAACTTTACCCTTCGCTAAGGCGGCTCGGCGACATTAGGCCGTATGGAACCCAGTCGATTGCTGGCCTTCGCCTTCGCGAACGCCGATGTGCTTTTTGAAGTGGATCGCAGCGGCCGCGTCGTGTTCGCGACCGGCGCGACGCGCGAATTCGGATTCGACGACAATGCCGACGGATCGGCGGCGATGTTGTTCGCATCCGCCGATCAAGCGCGCTTCGCGATTCTGACAAGCGGACTTGCCAGCGGCGATCGCGCGGGGCCCATTCCCGTCACCTTGGCCAACGGCAACAAGGCGCAATTGTCACTGTGCGACTTGCCGCAAAACGAAGGCATCCTGTCGTGCACCTTGGCGCATATCGGCCAACGCAAAGCGATGGCGGCCGGTATCGATCCGCAAACCGGCCTGCCCGACCACACCGCGTTTCTCAATGCGGTGGGAAAAAGCGACGGCACATTGTCTCTGGTCAATTTGCGGAATCTGCCGGAGGCCTGTGCCGGGCTCTCGCCGAAGGAAACGCAATCGCTGCTGGCGCATGTGGGCAAGACCATCGATGCGCTCGGCGCCGATGTTGCGGGCCGCATTTCGGATTCGGCATTCGGCGTGGTGTCGAAAGATCCGGCCATTACGGCGAAACTGGCGGCCAGCGTCGCCAAAGCTGCCAAGGAGAAAGGCGTCGGAGGGCTTGAAACGGAAGGCCTGGTGCTTCCGCTGCGCGCGCGCGGGCTTTCGGCAGAACAGACCATGCTCGCCGTGCGGCACGTGGTCGGGCATTTTGCCGATGGCACCATGACAAAGACGCCGGCAAACCTCACCGAAGTCTTCGACACCTTGCTGCAGAAGACCATCGCCATCGCCGAACAATTCAACGCAACCGTCGCCGACGGAAAATTCGCGCTCGTGTTCGAACCCATCGTCAATCTGGCGACGAGCAAGCTCTGCCACTACGAGGCGCTGTCGCGCTTCTCGCCGGAAGAAAGCCCGGCGGAGATCATCAAATTCGCCGAGGACATTGGCCTTGCCGACGCCTTCGATCTGGCGGTCGCCATAAAGGTGTTGGCTGCGGTCGAAAAAGATCAGGCCGGATCGTGCGTGGCCTTCAACGTCTCGGGGCGCAGCATCGGCTCTCCCGAGTTCTTCGCAACCCTCACCGGCCTGCTGACCAAGAAGCGCCATCTCGCCAAACGCATCCTGATTGAAATCACCGAGAGTGCTGAGATTGCCGATCTCGCGGGTGCCGAAGAGTCCATCCAGACCTTGCGGCAATTGGGCTACCGGGTGGGCATCGACGATTTCGGCGCCGGCGCCGCCTCGCTGCAATATCTGCACGGCCTGACGGTCGATTTCGTGAAGGTCGACGGCGCACTCGTCCGCAGGATGGGCAAAAGCCCCCGTGAAGATGCTTTGCTGCGGGGTATTTTAAAAACCTGCGCGGAACTCCATATCGAGACCATCGCCGAATGGATCGACGATGGCGCCAAGCTGGAACGCTGCCGGGAGGCAGGGTTTGGCTTAGGCCAGGGACGGTATCTCGGCGGTGGCCTGACGGCTTTGCCGGCGCCGGAGCTGATGAAGCGAGCCCGCCGGCTCGGAACCCAGGAAAGCTGGGGCTAGGCGGCTCGGTAGGAAATGGCGGAAATCCGGGAAAACGTCCCGGATTTCGACTCACTAATAGTGTCTAAAATAGCACTGTCATGAATTTTCTGTAAAACGAAACGATTACGGCGAAGATTCTTGAATAGTGTGTCTTCAGTGCATATATTCGCCTGTAGAGGGACGTCAGTAACGCGGTTTGTTCAGCTCCC
>CAIYRG010000422.1 GCA_903928515.1 uncultured Alphaproteobacteria bacterium
AGGACATCGTCCGCTTCCACGCCGTCTATTGGCCCGCGTTTCTGATGGCCGCCGGCATTAAGCCTGCCAAGCGCGTGTTCGCCCACGGCTGGTGGACCAACGAAGGCCAGAAGATTTCCAAATCGCTCGGCAACGTCATCGACCCGTTCGAACTGGTGACGACCTACGGCCTCGACTCCGTGCGCTACTTCCTGCTGCGCGAGGTGCCGTTCGGAGCCGACGGCGATTTTTCGCGCAAGGCCATGATCGGGCGCATGAACTCGGATCTCGCCAACGCGTTCGGCAACCTGGCTCAGCGCACGTTGAGCATCGTGCAGAAAAACTGCGAAGGCAAAGTGCCGACGCCGGGCGCGTTCGCCGCCGAGGACGCCGCACTCACCAAAGCCGTCCACGACTTGCTACCGATGCTGCGTGAGTTGATGGCCGAACCCACGTTCCACCGCGCGCTGACGACGATCTGGGAAACGGTGGCCGAAGCCAACCGCTACATCGACACGGCCGCGCCCTGGTCCCTCGCCAAGACCGACATCGCCCGGATGAACACCGTGCTCTACACGCTGGTCGAGACGATTCGCAACCTGGCGATCCTGACCCAGCCGTTCATGCCGACGTCGATGGGGAAAATCCTCGATCAGCTTGCCGTCGCACCCGACGCCCGCAACTTCGCGGCGCTGGCGCATGCGATCAAGCCGGGCACGCAGCTTCCCAAGCCTGAAGGCGTGTTCCCGCGCTACGTCGAGCCGGGGACGGAACCGCCGAAGGGCGGCAAGAAGGGCTAAGCCCGCTCACTTCCCGGCAATGAAATCCCTCACCGCCGTGTTGAACTTCTGCGGCGCCGAGAACCAGTAGTTGTGGCCCTCGCCGGGAAACACGACCAGCTTCGCGCCGGGGATATCGCGGGCGAGAATTTTAGCGAACGCCAAATGAGTGAGGTCGGACGATGAGCCGTGATCCTCGTCGTCGCCCACCGTCACCAGTGTCGGCACTTTGATGTCCTTGAGGCGAGGCGTGGTGTCGGTGCCCTGACGGCCCAGCACATGGCGCAGGAAAATCTCCGGCGACGCCAGATGACCGATGTAGTCCTTCATCAGCCGCTCGACCTGGGCCGGGTGCTGCTTGGCGAAAGCGTGGGTGAATCCGGTCTCGATCGAGTGAGTCCGGGCGTAGCCGGGATAGCCTTTCTCGATGATCTCGAGAACCATGCCGAGCGGCAGGCCGCCTGCGGATTTCTTGCTGCCGCTGCCGCCGGCCGACGCGAGAATAAGCTTTTCGACTCGGTCGGGATGATCGAGCGCGATCACCTGCGCCACGCGCCCGCCGTTGGAGTGGCCGCAGATGGTGGCCTTCTTGATGCCGAGTTGATCGAGCACGGCGATCGCGTCGAGCGCCAGGCGCGAGGTCGAGAAATCCTGGCTGGTGGTGGTGGATTTTCCCGTGCCGCGCTGATCGAAGACGATGACCTTATGATCGCGCCCCAGATCCGGCACCTGTTCCAGCTTCCAGACGCCGCCGTACCACGCGGTCTGGGCGAGAAAGAGGAGGGGAGGACCGTCGCCAAACACCTCGTAGTGCAGCTCGGTATCCGGCAAATTCACGTGGGGCATACGCCTTACTCCTGTTACTCGTAAATCTTACGCGCCTTGGCGACGATGTCGGGCGGAATGTCCTTCATGCCGTCGAACAGCTTTTCGGCTTCCTCACCGGTGGTCGGGTAGACCGTCTCGTTGAGCTTGGCCATGTCGGCGACATAGTCGGGGTCATTCATGACGGCGTCGAAGCCGCGCCGGAGCAGTTGCTGACGGTCGGCCGGCACGGCTTTCGACATGATAAACGGCCGGCCGAGCCTGTCGGCGCGATAGAGCACGTCGAGAAGCTGTTTCTGTTCCGGCGTCTGTGTGAAGTCGCCGACGTAAC
>CAIYRG010000423.1 GCA_903928515.1 uncultured Alphaproteobacteria bacterium
CCCGGTGAAGACCACCGCGAAGCAAAAGACCTCGCAGGGTGTGATCTATTTCGGTTCCACCGCGCCTGCGATGGAAGAAAGCCTGGCTGCGTTAGAGGCGCGTGGCATTCATCTCGACACGCTGCGCCTGCGCGCCTTCCCCTTCTCCGACGAGGTGGTGGAGTTCATCACCGCCCACGATCAGGTGTTCGTGGTGGAGCAGAACCGCGACGCGCAGATGCGCACACTGCTCGTGAACGAATGCGCCATCGACCCGGCCCGCTTCATCTCCATCCTGCATTATGACGGCACGCCCATCACCGCGCGCTTCGTCACCGATGCCATTGCCGAACGCGTGAAAGCGGCGGCGGAATAAGGACCAGAGCCATGACCTATCTCGCCAAACCGAAAATGCGCCATCCGGGCCTGACGCCGAACAAGCTCGGCTTCACGCACCGCGATTACGAAGGCTCGATCTCCACGCTGTGCGCCGGCTGCGGACATGACTCGATCTCGGCGGCCGTGATCCAAGCCTGCTACGAGATGAATTTCGAGCCGTATCGCCTGGCGAAGATGTCGGGTATCGGCTGCTCGTCGAAGACGCCGGATTATTTCCTGAGCCCCGCACACGGCCTGAATTCGATGCACGGCCGCATGCCGTCGTGCCTCACAGGCGCGTATCTCGCAAACCGCGACCTTGTCTATATGGGCATCTCGGGCGATGGCGATTCCGCGTCCATCGGCTTGGGCCAGTTCATCCACTCCATCCGCCGTGGCGTGAATATGATCTACATCACCGAGAACAACGGCGTGTATGGCCTCACCAAAGGCCAGTTCTCGGCCACCGCCGACAAAGGCTCGAAGAGCAAGACCGGCGGTACCAACATGGATTCGCCCATCGATCTGGTGAGCATGGCATTGCTCTCGGGCGCGACCTTCGTGGCGCGGTCATTCTCGGGCGACAAGAAGCAGCTGGTGCCGCTGATTATCGCCGGCATCAACCACCCCGGCCCCGCCTTCATCGACGTGATTTCCCCGTGCGTAGCCTTCAACAACCATGCGGGTTCGACCAAGGCCTATGATTTCGTGCGCGCGCACAACGAGGCGGTGAACCGCCTCGACTTCGTCGAAAACCGCGACGAGATCACCACCGACTATGAACCCGGCACCGTGCAGGAAGTGACTCAGCATGACGGCTCGGTGCTGCGGCTGTTCAAGCTCCATAAGGAATACGATCCGCATGATCGGATCGCTGCCATGCAATATCAGCAGATGCGCGCGGCACAGGGCGAGATTGTGACGGGGCTGATCTACATGGACCCGGATGCTTCGCATCTGCACGAAGCCATCAACACGGTGGATACGCCGCTGAACAAGATGTCGGAGAAAGACCTCTGCCCCGGCTCGGCGATACTGGAAAAAATCAACGCGGGTTATCGCTGACGCTCGCCATGGCCGGGCTTGACCCGGCCACCCTTCGCGCGAGCGTCCGCGAGCGCAGAAGACCTTCATGAAAAAACTTATCTGCCGCGTGGACACGCGGCAGATGGGTGGCCGCCTCAAGGGCGGCCATGACGCACTGGCGGCGAGGTTTAATCCTTCGCGCGTTCCAAGTAAGCGCCGTCTTCGGTCTGCACCACCACGCGGATACCCGGCACGATATGGGTTGGCACCATGGTGCGCACGCCGTTCGACAGCAACGCCGGCTTGAACGAGCCCGAGGCCGTCTGGCCCTTCGTCACCGGCTCGGTCTCCACGATCTCCAAGGTCACGCGCGCGGGCAATTCGATCGCCACCGGCACGCCGTTGAACAGGCTGAGGCTCACTTCCATGTTCTCGATCAGATAGACCTTCTGATCGCCGATCACGTCGCCGGACACCGGCACCTGTTCAAAGGTTGTCGGCTCCATGAACACGTAATGCTCGCCATCCTGGTACAGGTAATTGTAGGAGCGCTCGTCGATGAAGGCGCGCTCGACCTGGTCGGTGGTGCGATAGCGCTCGACGGTCTTCACACCATCGCCGATGCGGCGCATGTCCAGATGCGTCACCGGGGTTCCCTTGCCGGGGTGGATGTTTTCCGCCTTCAGGACGACATATAATTTGCCGTCTTTTTCGAGCACATTGCCCTTGCGAACGCTGCTAGCGATAACTCCGACCACGGGAAGCCTCTCTTCTCTCACTGAAGCCGGGGCGAAACGCGCACCGCGGCGAATTGGGCGGGCGTATAGCAGGCTGGGCCATTCCGGCCAAGGTGGGGCGGTTCTCCGCCAAAATGGGCGTTTCGGCTGATGGTTTCGCCCTGGTGGGACAAAGACATCCATAAAGACCGCAGACCCGCGCTGATGGCGCGGGGGCGCATCAAGGATGCCCTGCGCGGCTATTTCCGGGACGAAGGCTTCACGGAGGTGGAATGCGCCATTTTGCAAACCTCGCCCGGCAACGAGGCGCATCTGCACGCCTTCGCTAGCGAGCGCGTCGGCACGGACGGTATGAGGCAGCCGCTTTACCTGCACACCTCGCCGGAATTCGCGGCCAAGAAGCTGCTGGCGGCAGGTGAGGAAAAGATCTTCGAGTTCGCGCGCGTGTTCCGCAACCGCGAGGGCGGGCCGTTGCACGCCAACGAATTCACCATGCTGGAATGGTATCGCGCGAACGTGCCCTACACCCGCATCATCGAAGACACGCTCAAAATCATCGCGCTGGCAGCAAGGGAGAGCGGCTGCGAGATGCTGCGCCATCGTGGCCGCGAAGCCGACCCGGAAGAGGTGGAAGGCATCAGCGTGGCGCAGGCTTTCCGCAAGCACGCCAACATCGATCTGCTCGCCACGCTGGAGAAAGACGGCGCGCCGATCACGAAGGCTTTGCGCGAGCAGGCCGTGACCGCCGGTGTGAAAGTCGCCGATGACGACACCTGGTCGGACATCTTCAGCCGCATCCTCACCGAGCGCGTCGAACCGCATCTGGGCAATGGCCGCATCACCGTGCTGGACGAATATCCGCGCGCCGAGGCCGCTTTGGCGCGCGCTTGCGCACACGATCCGCGCGTGGCGGAGCGTTTCGAGATTTATGCCTGCGGCGTGGAGTTGGCGAACGGCTTCGGCGAATTGACAGACCCGAAAGAGCAACGCGCCCGCTTCGAAGACGAGATGGCGATAAAGGAACGCCGCTATGGCGAGCGCTATCCGATTGACGAGGATTTCTTGAAGGCCCTCGCCCACATGCCACAAGCCAGCGGCGTGGCGCTGGGCTTCGACCGGCTCGTGATGCTGGCAACCGGTGCGCCCTCCATCGCCCATGTGCAGTGGACGCCATGACCGAACTGACGCCGTTGCGCACACCGGACGATTTGGCAGAGGCCGGACTTGTTTCGCGCGAGGATGCGCATGCGCTGGAAGCCGTCTCCGCGCGCTATGCGATTTCGCTCACCCCGCATGTGGCGCGGCTGATCGATCCCAACGATCCGAATGACCCAATAGCCAAGCAATTCATTCCCGATCTGCGGGAGTTGGAAACACGTCCCGAAGAACTCGCCGATCCCATAGGCGACGCGAAACATTCGCCGCTCCCCGGCCTTGTGCACCGGCACAAGGATCGCGTGTTGTTGAAGCTGGTGAATGTCTGCCCGGTCTATTGCCGGTTCTGCTTCCGCCGCGAGATGGTCGGGCCGGTTCAAATAACAGGCCAAGCGTCAGAACCCAACCTTCTGCAAGACGCGCGCGATTACATCGAGAGCCATCCCGAAATCTGGGAGGTGATCTTCACCGGCGGCGATCCGTTCATCCTCTCCCCGCGCCGCGCGCGCGAGGCAGCCGAATCCCTGGCCGCCATCGATCACGTGAAAATCCTGCGCTGGCACACGCGCATGCCGGTGGTCGATCCCGAACGCGTCAGCGACGCGTTGATCCAGGCCATCAAAGTAAAAAGCGCCACAACGATAGTCGTGCTGCATGCCAACCACCCGCGCGAACTGGGCCCCGAGGCGCAAGCCGCCATCGACCGGCTGGTGGATGCAGGCATACCGGTGCTCAGTCAGAGCGTGCTGCTGAAGGGCGTGAACGACGACATCGCCACGCTGGAAGCGCTGATGCGCCGCTTCGTGGAGCTGCGCGTGAAACCCTATTATCTGCACCATGCAGACCTCGCCCCCGGCACGGCGCATTTTCGCACCAGCCTGGAAAAAGGCCGGGAATTGATGCGCGACCTTCGGGCTCGGGCCTCGGGTCTTGCACAGCCCACCTATGTGGTTGATATACCCGGAGGCTACGCCAAGGCCCTCGCGGCCGCCTCCGACCTCGCGCTTGTCGCCAATGGCCTAGCGCAGTTGCGGGACGGCGAAGGCACTTGGCATTCATACGAAGAAGACCTTTAAGAACAGTTCTGGGGAAGCGTTCTCATGATCGATAAGCGCGTCGCATCCATTGCCGAAGCCATGAACGGCATCAAAGACGGCTCCACCGTTTTGCTCGCGGGCTTTGGCGTTGTGGGCCAGCCGCGCCAGCTCATCGAAGGCTTGATCGAACAGGGTGCCAGCAACCTCACCATCGTCACCAACAATGCCGGCGGCGGCGGCACGCAAGGGCTCCCTGCGCTGATCGCCACGGGCCGCGTGTCGAAAATTATCTGCTCCTATCCGCGCCCGACCTCGGCGGCGG
>CAIYRG010000424.1 GCA_903928515.1 uncultured Alphaproteobacteria bacterium
ATCTGCACCAAGAATTACCATGCGCACGACGAGAACAACCAGTTCAAGGAAGGCGACATCGTATGGATCGAGGAGAGCAAGCCGCTCTCCAAGCTCAAGTCCTGGGTTGTGACGCAGGGCGAGAAGAAAAAGACAGCCTGAGAATGATGCCGAAGGCCTTTGCGGTTTTCGAAATATCATTTGAGGGAACGGGGGCAGGGGCCAACACTGGGTCTTGCCTAAACAAAACAGCCGAGGGTTTGATCATTTGATCTGACCTGGACGCATCAGGAAGAAGAGGACGAGGTGCATCAATGATTCAGATGCAGACCAACCTCGACGTGGCCGATAATTCAGGCGCACGCCGTGTCATGTGCATCAAGGTGCTTGGGGGCTCCAAGCGCCGCTATGCCACCGTGGGCGACGTTATTGTCGTGTCGATCAAGGAAGCGATTCCGCGGGGCCGCGTGAAGAAGGGCGATGTTCATCGCGCCGTCGTCGTCCGCACAGCTTTTGCACTTCGCCGTGGTGACGGCAGCGTGATTCGTTTCGATAACAACGCCGCCGTGCTGATCAACAAGCAGGGCGAGCCGATCGGAACGCGCATCTTCGGGCCGGTAACGCGTGAATTGCGCGGCAAGAAGTTCATGAAGATCATCTCACTTGCGCCAGAGGTGCTGTAATGGCGTCCAAAATTAAAAAGGGCGACACGGTCATCGTGTTGGCCGGCCGCGACAAGGGTCGCACCGGCGAGGTTCTGAAGGTTCTTCCCGATGCCAACCGCGTGTTGGTCGACGGCGTGAACCTGGTGAAGAAGCATAAGAAGGCTTCGCCGACTTCGCAGGGCGGCATCGAGACGATGGCCGCGCCTCTGCATATTTCGAACGTGGCGCATAAGGACCCCAAGTCGGGCAAGGCGACGCGTATCGGCTTCAAGTTCTTGGAGGACGGTCGCAAGGTTCGCTTTGCGAAGGCCTCGGGTGAGGTGATCGACCGATGAGCAAGGCAAACCAAGATACGGCGCTGCGCGCCCGTCTGCGCAACCATTACGAGTCGGTCGTGCATGCCGCGATGAAGACCGAGTTCGGCTACAAGAACGACCTGGCCGTGCCGAAGCTGGAGAAGATCGTGATCAATATGGGTGTCGGCGAGACCACCGCTGATACGCGTAAGATCCAGGGCGCCGTCGCCGAATTGCAGGCGATCGCCGGTCAGAAGCCGGTGATCACCAAGGCGAAGAAGTCGATCGCGCAGTTCAAAGTGCGTGAAGGCATGCCGTTGGGCTGCAAGGTCACGCTACGCGGCCAGCGCATGTATGAATTCCTCGATCGTCTGATCACCATCGCCCTGCCGCGTGTCCGCGATTTTCGCGGTCTGTCGGGTAGCAGCTTCGATGGGCGCGGGAACTACGCTATGGGCCTCAAGGAACAGATCGTGTTCCCTGAGATCGATTACGACCAGGTGGACGCGATCCGGGGCATGGATATCGTGATTTGTACGACTGCCAACACGGATCAGGAAGCGAAAGCTTTGCTGCGCGGCTTCAACATGCCGTTCGTCAGCTAAGCGGGGGACCAGAGATGGCTAAGAAGAGTTCAATCGAAAAGAACAACCGCCGGATTCGGCGGGTGAAGCAGTACGCGAAGCGCTGGGATCGCCTGCGCGAGATCGCTCACGACAAATTGGCCCCGCCGGAGGAGCGTTTCG
>CAIYRG010000425.1 GCA_903928515.1 uncultured Alphaproteobacteria bacterium
GGTTCGGCGTCGCGGGTCAACTGGCTGGTGCTCAACAACGCACTTGGTATGAAGTTCAAGATCATCTCGGGCTACGCGGGATCGAACGAAGGAAAGCTCGCAATGCAGCGCGGCGAAGTGCAGGCGCTCAGCATGCCGTGGCCGCTGCTCAAGGCGGAAAATGGCGATTGGCTGCGCGACAAGTCGATCACGCTGTTGCTGCAGACCGGCGCGGTCAAAGCCACCAACCTTCAGGACCTGCCGCGCATGATCGACCTCGCCAAGGACGATGCGACTCGTCAGTTGTTGGAATTGTTCTCCTCGCCCTCGACCATCGGTCGCTCGGTGGTCGCACCTCCCGGCATCGATAGGGATCGCGTGGCTCTGCTGCGCAAGGCATTCATGGAAGCGATCAACGATCCGCAGCTTCTGGCGGCCGCCAAGACGGCAAAGCTCGATCTCGATCCATTGCCGGGTGACGTGCTCCAAGCCTCGATCGGCAGTAAGGAATTCCCGCCGGAGCTGATCAAAAAGGCCCGCGCCATGGCCGAGATCGCCGAATAGGTACGAGAGACACCCGGACTTATGGCGAAGCTGAACCTCACCGTTGCCGTCGATGCCTATGAGCATTTGCTCGACTTATTAACGGGTCGGGTGCGTGCCGATGGGCTCGACGTCAATTGGTTGCGGGTGCCTGCGGCCGACCTCAACCGGCGTTTTGCCGACCGTGGTGAGTTCGACGTGGCCGATTTGCCGCTGGCCGACTACGTCGCACGTCTGTCGCGGTGCGATCGGTCGGTGGTGGCACTTCCGGTCTTCACCTCGCGCCAATTTGTTCAAGAAGCGGTTTGGGTGAAGAAGGGAAGTCCGGTCAAGAAGATCGAAGATATCATTGCCGGTCGTTGTGCAACGGACGACGAAACTACATCGCTCTATCTCCGGGTTTGGCTGCAAAGTACCCTGAGCCGTGATCCGGGGGCGATGACGTGTCCGGTCATGGATACGGCGTCGCTCCATCGCAAGCTCGCGGCAGGAGAACTCGACGTGGCGATTACGTTTGCCAAGCCCTCAGTTGCCGAACCGTTGGTGCCCGACGTGATTGAGGCGGAACGCGCTTACTATCAGGCGACAAAGATATTTCCGATCATGCGGGTCATCTGCATTCGGAGTGATCTTCTCGATCGCCACCGTTGGCTGGCGACAAGTCTGCTTCATGCTTTCGAAGAGGCCAAGCAGAATAGTCTCAATCGGTTGATCTTTGCCGGTATGTCGCGTTACCCGATGCCGTGGATCAATGCCTACGTCATGCGCACGCGGACGGTGTTCGGCGATAATTTCTGGCCGTATGGAATCAATGCCAATCGGACAACTCTCGATGCTTGCCTGGGGGCCGCGCATGCCGGCGGGCTTACCGAGCAGAAGCTGGAAGCGCAAGATTTGTTTGATGAGGCGACGTGGGACTCTTAGAGTCTTTTGAACGGGAGGGAATGATGCTTTTCTCAAAAATAATGAAATATGTGATCGCGGCTGGAGCCGTGGCGGCTGCGGTGCCGTCGCTGGCCGTCGCGGAGACGA
>CAIYRG010000426.1 GCA_903928515.1 uncultured Alphaproteobacteria bacterium
CCGATTGCGTGCTGGCCGAGATGGAAAGACTGGGCGCGCGGCGCGAACGCATCGCCGCCGCCATAGGCCCGTGTATCTCACAAACGGCTTATGAAGTCGGCCCGGAATTCCGCGAGACATTTCTCGTGGCCGATTCGCAACATGCGCGGTTTTTCGTAGCGAGCGCGAACGCGCATTGGCAATTCGATCTGCCCGGCTTTTTGCGCCGGAAGCTCACATCGGCCGGAATCGGCAGCGTGGAAGACCTCGCCTGCTGCACTTATGAGCAAGAGAGCGTGTTTTTCAGCTATCGCCGCACCACCCACCGCAAAGAACCCGATTACGGACGGCAAGTTTCGGCAATCGTTCTCAGCTGAGGTCTGTGGGCGGATCAAGGCCTGTGTTTACGCCCCCGATGCCGCTTGCTAGAAGACCCCGCAATCGCGGGCTATTGGGACAGTACGGCCATGAAATTGTTGACCGGCAATAGCAACCGCCCCCTCGCCGACGCCATCGCCAAATATCTCGAACTGCCCTTCACCAAAGCGGTCGTACGCCGCTTTGCCGACATGGAAGTGTTCGTCGAGATTCAGGAGAACGTCCGCGGCGAGGACATGTTCGTGATCCAATCCACGAGCTATCCGGCCAACGACCATCTGATGGAATTGCTCATCATGGTGGATGCGCTGCGCCGCGCCTCCGCCCGCCGCATCACTGCGGTCATCCCCTATTTCGGCTACGCCCGCCAAGACCGCAAAGTCGGCCCGCGCACGCCCATCTCGGCCAAGCTCGTCGCCAATCTCATCACCGAAGCCGGTGCCAACCGCGTGCTGACCGTCGATCTGCACGCCGGCCAGATCCAGGGCTTCTTCGATATCCCGACCGACAATCTCTATGCACAGCCGCCGCTGGTGAAGGACATCCAGGATCATCTCGGCGGCGAAAGCCTGATGGTGATCTCGCCTGACGTGGGCGGCGTGGTGCGCGCCCGCGCGCTGGCCAAGCGCCTGGGCACCGATCTCGCCATCGTCGACAAGCGCCGCGAACGCGCTGGCGAATCCGAAGTTATGAACATCATCGGCGACGTTTCGGGCCGCACCTGCCTTCTGGTGGACGACATCGTCGATTCGGGCGGGACCATGTGCAACGCGGCGGAAGCCCTGCTGAAGAACGGCGCGAAAGCGGTTTATGCCTATGCCACGCACGGCGTGCTGTCGGGCGGCGCGGTGGCGCGCATCCGCGATTCCAAGCTGAAATCGCTGGTCATCACCGACTCCATCCAGGCGACGGAAGACGTTCGCAACTGCCCGAACATCCGCCGTGTCAGCGTGGCGCCGCTTTTGGGCGAAGCCATCCGCCGCATTTCGTCGGAATCCTCGGTTTCCAGCCTGTTCGACTGAGCGCTCGCTGAGCGACAACGACACTTTCTCATCACGTCATGGCCGGCTCCGCTTCGCGGTCCGGCCATGACGTGTTGATAGAATGAGCGATCTGGGGCCAGCGAGGCGCTAGTTGCGATGCCCTCTCTGGTATACCGGCGCAACTTAGAGCTTTTCTGACTCTTATCGTTGACGCCTCGCGGGCGCGGTCTTTATTGTCCGCGCCAAGCGGGAAAACACACAAAACTTTGGGAATGGGAGGCCGCGTCATGGCTGATAGCGTACGCGATTTGTTCAATGTTTCCGGGCAATCGGTGATCATCACAGGCGCGACCGGAGCCTAGGGCGGTGCTGCCGCCAGGGGCCTGGCCGCCCGCGGCGCCAAGCTGACCCTCGCCGGGGGCAACGCCAAGGCGCTGAAGGCCTTGGCCGACGAGCTCAATGCCGGGGATCGCGTCACCCTGATCGAGCGCCGCCCTGACACCGAGGCGGATGCCACCGCCATCGCCGAGGCCGCCGTGAAGGCCTATGGCCGCATCGACAGCATGCTCGTGGCTTCGGGCATGAATAAGGTCGCCCCCATCGTCGATATGCCGACCGCAGATTACGACGCCGTCATGGACGCCAACGTCAAAGGCTCCTGGCTGATGTGCCAGGCCGCCGGTCGCCAATTTAAGAAGCAGGGCCGAGGCGGCTCGGTCGTTCTCGTCTCCTCGACGCGCGGCAAGCTCGGCCATCCGGCCGGTTACGCGGTCTATTGCGCCTCGAAAGCCGCCGTCGATCTGATGGCGAAATCGCTGGCCGCCGAATGGGGCGCCAATGGCACGCGCGTGAACGTGATCGCGCCGACCGTCTTTCGCTCCGAACTCACCGCCTGGATGTATGCCGACGACGAGAAGGGAAAGAAGACGCGCGAAGGCATGCTCTCGCGCATTCCGCTCGGGCGTTTGGCCGAACCGGATGACTTCGTCGGCGCGCTGGTTTTCCTGCTGGCCGATGCGTCGTCGTTCATGACCGGCCAAATCCTCTATCTGGATGGCGGCTACACATCGTGCTGAATGTTGCCGTCATCGGCGCGGGTCTTATGGGCCGTAACCTCGCGCGCGTGGCAGCCACCGCGGGCGCGAATGTTGCTATCTTCGATTCCTTCCCGAACGCGCTCGACGCATCGCTGAAGGATTTGGGCCAAGCCGGGCTCAAAGTGCGCGGCAGCGGCGATCTGGCCGAGGCCGTTCGGGGCGCCGATTTCGTGATCGAAGCGATCATCGAAAACATCGAAGCCAAGCAAGCAATCTTCGAGCAGCTTTCCAAAATTCTGCCCGACGCCATCCTGGCCTCGAACACGTCGGTTCTTCCCATCACGCAGATCGCGGCGCGGGCGCACAACTCCGAGCGCGTCGTCGGTACGCATTGGTGGAACCCGCCGCATCTCGTGCCCGTGGTCGAAGTGATCCGCGCCAAGAACACCTCAGATGCGACGATGGACAAAACCGTCGCCATCCTGAAATCGCTGGGCAAGACGCCGGTGCGCGTCGAAAAAGACATTCCGGGTTTTGTCGGCAATCGCTTGCAGCATGCGCTGTGGCGCGAGGCCATCGCGCTGATCGCCGATGGCGTGTGCGATGCCGAAACCGTCGATCTCATGGTGCGCAACACGCTCGGGTTGAAACTTGGCATGATGGGCCCTATCGAGAATGCCGATTATGTCGGCCTCGATCTCACGCTCGCCATCCACGAAGCGGTGCTCCACGATTTGAACCGCGATCAACATCCCTCGCCCCTGCTGAAGAAGCTGGTCGCCGAGGGCAAGCTGGGTGCCAAGACCGGCTCCGGTTTTTACGAATGGCCGGCCGGCGAACGCGAAGCAGCAGCCGCCCGTCTGTCCGAACACGTGACGCAACAAATGGAATCCCCGAAGCCAAAGCGCGGGTTGAAATCCGCGAAGTAAGCTCCGGCAAAAGTGATCAGCATTTCATCAGGAAGGAACGCACAATGATTGATACGAGCAACTATCCCTTTCCGCCGAAGGCCACCACGACGCCGAATTGGCCGATGGGCCCGAAGGAAGCCGGCCTCGAGTTCGTCGAGCTGTCGCATCCGTGGGGTTTGGGCCAACCGTGCTGGCCGTATTTCGAAGACGTGAAGATCGAGCGCCTGCACTCGATGTCGAAGAGCCGCGTGCTGACGCAGCGCATCACCACCGTGATGCACTCCGGCACGCATCTCGACGTGCCCGCGCACGTCGTCGAAGGCACGCCTTACTTGCACGAAATTCCGCTGCAGCAATTCTTCGGCACCGGCGTTGTGGTGTCGATCCCGAAGGGCAAGTGGGGCGTCATCACCGCTGACGATCTCGAGAAGGTCACGCCGAAGATCGAGAAGGGCGACATCGTGATGGTCAACACCGGTTGGCATCATCACTACGCCGACAGTGCACAATATTACGCGTACTCGCCCGGCTTCTATAAGGAAGCCGGCGAATGGTTCGCTGCCAAAGGCGTGAAAGCTGTCGGCACTGACACGCAGGCGCTCGACCATCCGCTCGCCACTGCCATAGGCCCGCACGGCCCTGGCGCGCCGAACGGCCTCTGCCCCTGGGCCTGCGAAGAATACAAGCAGGAGAAGGGCCGCGACGTGCTGCAGGACTTCCCGGAATGGGAACCGTGCCATCGCGCGATCCTGTCGAAGGGCATTGTCGGCTTTGAAAATGTCGGCGGCGACATCGACAAGGTGACCGGCAAGCGCGTGACCTTCGCCATGTTCCCGTGGCGCTGGGTTGGCGGCGACGGTTGCATCGTCCGCATCGTGGCGATCACCGATCCGAAGGGCACCTATCGCATCGAATCCGGCAAGTAAGCCGGTTCAAAAGGAGGCGAGCATGCGGATCACGCGTTTCGCAGAAGCACCGACATACAATCCGCCGCTGCACACCGGTGTGCAGTGCAAGCGGCTTCAGGGCCATGAGGCGGGACCGACCGAGAAATTCTGGGTCGGCCTCTCCGTCTATCCCCCCGGAAGCTCGGCGGATGAAAGCACGACCGGCGAGGAGACCATCTACACGGTTCTCGACGGCGAGCTGGTGCTGCGTTCGGACGGACAGACGCAAACCCTGCGCAAGCTGGATTCCGTGCATTTCAAGAAAGGCGAGGTGCGTGCCGTAAAGAACGAAAGTTCGGCAGACTCCACGCTCCTCGTCTCCATCGCCATCCCCCAGACCGTCAAATAATCAGGTCGTAAAATAATGAGCGCAGTCATCACGGTGGCCCCGACCGGGCCTATCGCCACCACGGCGGACAATCCCAATCTGCCGACGCAGCCGCATGAGATCGCGGATGCGGTGTTCGAGGCCTATCAGGCCGGCGCCACCGTGGCGCATCTGCATTTGCGCGACGAAGAGCAACGCCCCACGGCGAATCTCGATGTCGCCAAGCGCACTATGGATTTGATCCAACAGCGTTGCCCGATCCTCATTCAGCTTTCGACCGGCGTTGGTCTTTCGGTCTCGTTTGAAGATCGTGAGAAGATGGTCGAGCTGAAGCCGCGTATGGCCACGCTCAACCCCTGCTCGATGAGCTTCGGCATGGGCGAGTTCCTGAACCCGCCCAAGGGCGTTCGCCGCCTGGCCGCGCGCATGCGCGAATTGAACGTGAAGCCGGAGTTGGAAATCTACGACACCGGCCATCTCGACGCCTGCATGAAGCTGTACGACGAAGGCTTGCTGCCCGATCCGCTGCAATTCTCCATCGTGCTCGGCGTGCAGGGCGGTGCGGCCGCCACGCCGGACAATCTGCTGTTGATGGTGCGCCGTTTGCCGCCGGGTGCGATCTGGCAAGTCATCGCGGTGGGCCGTAACAACCTCCAGCTCACGGCCATTGCCTTGGCTTTGGGCGGCAATGCGCGTGCGGGCCTCGAAGACACGCTCACACTTCGCAAAGGCGTGGCCGCGACGAACATCGAACTCGTGAAGCGCGCCGTGCAGCTCGCGAAAGACCTCGAAGTGCCGATCTCCACGGTCGAAGAGGCCGAGAAGCGACTGCAATTGCCGAAGCAGCTTTAATTGCAGGTGTTAGAGATTATCTCAATCAAGCTTTAGATCGAACCAACAGGATGCGCGACATGAAATGGAGAATGATTTTATCGTTCGCGCTGGCTCTAGATTGTGTTGGCTGCATTGCGTATCGCGATGTGGGAGATGCAACGGACACGTATAGGTCTGCTCCGCTGTGCTGTACTTCCTTCGAAGCGATGACCTTTGACAATCTAAAGATCGGTTCAACCAATTTTTCTTTAGATGAAAAGAGCCTCGCTTTCGCCTTCCCGTCTCCTGAAGGTAAGAGCTACTTCAAAGCCTTTGCGCTGCCTATTACCGGCTCCGGCTCCATAACCGTTCGAAGCACGGTCTTTTCCGATGGATATCCCTCCAAAGGATTTGCGCTCTTTTTCCCGGAACTAACTCTCCTCGATCAGAATAAGCGAATGATTGCTTCGGTCGATTGGGTCAACGACCACATACTTCATAAGGGCGAATTTAGTGGGCCTGCATATGTCCAAACGAAGGTTGACCTATCGAGCTACCCATCAGCCAGATTTGTGATCGTCCATACCAATGCAACGCGGATAGGCACCATGCAGGATTTGCAATCCTCGTATAATGCGACCGTGAGTGGTCCACCCTATTTCGCAACTGTCGATGCTGGCGGCACCTCACCGGCGCCGGCAGTCAGTTCGCCGATTGGACCCAGCTCATTGGTAATTGAGGTCGACCGTTGAAGACCTCTCGACCGCCGCAACTTCCGACGTTTAGTTAGCTCCTACCGTGACAATCGGCAGTACTACTTCGCCGCCGTCTTATTCGGCATATAGCTCGAATAGCCAATCGCGGCTTGCAGCATCTTCGTCGCCAATTCCACTTCTTCCATAGTGCGCGGCGCATAGATCAGCGTGTAGGTGAGCGGCGCGCGTTGACCCACCATGCGGTACATTTCGCCCCAGCCCGCGTCGATCACCGTCTTCGTGTCACTCGGCGACAGCACCAAATGCAGCGAACCATCCACAGAGTGGATGTGCCCCACCTCGCCCCACACGCGGGTTTTCACAATCGATGGATTGCCGGGATCGGGGTTCTTCAAAAGGATTCCGTCGGTGCCGTTTTCGACATGGCTCGGTCCCCACTCCACGACATCGGAATTTTCGCCGACAACAGCATCGAACCGCTCATGCAGATATTTGCGAATGTCCTGCTCGCTGCGCTGTGTGATCTGGCGGTGCGGAATGGGATGCGGATCGACCACCGGGCGCTCGCCAACGCGCTTGGGCAAATCCTTCAGCAGCGCATTATCGCCGGGTTTTCCGATGCGGCCCGAAAATACCGATTCATCGAAGGCGCCGTTGCTGTTGAACAATCGCCATTCGGTGACTTGCAGCCAGCCTTGAAAATTGTGCGGCACACCGGCGGGGCCAAGATCGTACCAGCTGCGATAATCCCACACCGTCCAGGCGGAGACGGCCAACAGCACCAGCGCCGTCACCGCGACGATCACACTGCGCATGTCCGCTCCTTTCCGCCCGAGGACAAAGTCAGCATCGCGCTATTTCGTCAGTGTTTCAACGAACTCGCGCACGATGTTCGACGCCGGCAAATGATAGGCGCAGCGGATTTGCAGCATCGGCGCCGATTTTCCAAATTCCTTGGTTTTCAACTTCAGCGCCACCAGCGTTCCCGCTTTCAACTCTTCGGCGACATTGAAGGCCAGCATGCAGGCGATGCCCGCACCGTGGCGCGCCAACTCGCGCACGCTTGCGAAATCCTGCGCCTCCATTGCAATTGTGTATTCGTCCAAGCCCATCTTTTTCAGGATGGCGTCGCTCATGCGGAAATGGCGCGAGTTCTTCAACCCCGTCACGAACGGATGCGCCGCCAGATCGACAGGCGCGACATCGGTCTTCGCCGCCAGCGGATGGCGCGGCGAGACGACAAGCAGCATCGGCTCGCGCCGCAACAGCTTTGTGTGCATCTGGCGGTCCGGCCCCGACGCCACCAGGAAGCCGACATCGACGCGGCGCTCTCGCACCTTCGCCAGCACGTTCTCCAGCGTATCGGTGTGCGTGACGAAGCGCGTGCCCGGATGCGCGGCTGCAAATGAAGTGAGCAGCGGCGGCAGATAATATTGGGCGATGTCACGCTGTGCGGCGATGACGATCTCGGTCTGGTCCTTGGCGCGCAATTTGGTGAGTGCGGCGTCCGCCTCGCCGGATTTGCGTAAGAGATCGACCGCATAGGCATAAAGCGTCTCGCCCGCAGGCGTCAGCCTCGGCTTTGCGCCCCGCTGCCTATGGAACAACGGCTGCCCGGCCTGGCGCTCCAGTGCGGTGATATGGGCCGAGACCGACGGCTGGGCGATGTTCAGCTTCTCGGCAGCCACATTGAAGCTGCCCGCATCCACCACGGTCTTGAACACATTCAGGCGGCGGGGGCTGGCCGAGATCACTGAGGCTCCTTGGCCTCAACATATAGCCAAATAGCTTCATTCATGGAAGCCAGTTGGGCCGTTGCTTGAACCCGTCCACCCATGGCCCAATGCCGCAAATAACAAAGATTTTGGGAGGATTCGGCGAATGCTCGTAGTCGCGATCGATATTGGCGGCACCTTCACCGATTTGATGGGCTTCAACGACAAGACCGGCGAATTCGTCGACGCCAAAAGCCTGACGACGCCCCAGCACCTCGTGCAGGGCATCATCGATTGCATCCGCAAATGCGGCATCGATCCCTCGGGCATCAATGAGCTGCTGCACGGCTCCACCACCGCCATCAACACGCTGATCGAGCGAAAAGGTGCCAAGACCGGCCTGATCGTCACCAACGGCACACGCGATGTGTATTTGATCGGCCGCGGCAATCGCCCCGAATCCTACAATCTATTCTTTCATCGCCATGAGCCGCTGGTGGCGCGCCGCCTTACGCGCGAAGTGAACGAACGCATGCTCGCCTCGGGCGAAGTGTTCGAACCGTTGAACGCGAGCAGCGTGGAAGATGCGTGCAAGGTGCTGGCCGAGGAAGGCGTTGATGCCGTCGCTTTGTGCTTCCTGCATTCCTATGTGAACCCTGAGCACGAGAAGCAGGCCGGCGAGATCGTCCGCAAGATGCTGCCCAACGCCTATCTCTCGCTCTCTCACGAAATCCTGCGCGAATATCGCGAGTTCGAGCGCGTCTCCACCACCATCGTGAACGCCTATATCGGCCCCACCGTCGGCGGCTATGTGCGCACGCTGGAAAAGGGCTTGGGCGATATCGGCTTCAAGGGCGACCTCACCATCATGCGCTCGAACGGCGGCGTGATGAGCCCGGAGATCGCCACCATGCGCCCGGTGGCGATGATGGAATCCGGCCCTGTCGGCGGCATCATTGCGGCGGCGCAAGTGGGCCAAACGCTTGGCTTCCCGAACACGATCTCGTTCGACATGGGCGGCACCACGGCCAAAGCCAGCCTCATCAAGGACGGCGAACCCACCATGGCACCCGGCTATTACGTCGGCGGTTATGCGAGCGGTCACCCGGTGATGGTGCCCGTGGTCGATCTGGTGGAAGTCGGCGCGGGCGGCGGCTCTATCGCGTGGATCGACGAAGTCGGCGCGTTGAAAGTCGGCCCGCATTCGGCCGGTGCCGAGCCCGGCCCCATTTCTTATGGGCGCGGCGGCACCGAGCCCACGATCACCGATGCCAACGTGGTGCTGGGCCGTCTGGACCCCGACAATTTCCTCGGCGGCGACATGAAATTGGATGCCGCCGGAGCCGCGAAAGGCATCGAAGAAAAAAACGCGAAGCCCTTGGGCCTTTCCACCGTGAAAGCGGCGCAGGCCATTCTCGATATCGCGATTTCGAAAATGTCGCTGGCGGTGCGCGAAGTGTCAGTCGCCAAAGGCTATGACCCGCGCGATTTCGCCCTTGTCGCCTCAGGCGGCAATGGCGCCATGCACGTCATCGCCATCGCGCGTGAGCTGCATATCCCCACCGTCATCGTGCCGCTGTTCCCGGCGCATTTCTCCGCACTCGGCATGATCGTGGCCGACGAGCGGCACGATCTGATCCGCACGCATTTCACCGATCTGTCGCAGCTCGATTTCGCCAAACTGATCGTCGTCTACAAAGAGATGATGGCCGAAGCCCAAGCCAGCCTGCGCCAGAAGAACGAGGTGGAATATCAGTGCCATCTCGATCTGCGTTACGTCGGCCAAGAGTTCACTCTGCCGATCCCGGTGACGCTGGGCATGATGGAAGCGGGTGATCGCGCCACCATCCGCAACGCCTTCGACCAGATGTATGAGCGCCGCTACGCCAACAACTCGCCCACCGAACCGGTGGAGCTGGTCAACATCCGGCTTTTTGTCGTGGGCAAACGCCCGCACATGAATTTCCCGACGCTGCCGAACAAAGGCGTACCTTCCCCCACCCATCACCGCGACGTATATTTCGCCGATGCCTCAAAAGCGCTGCGCTCGCCTGTCTATCAACGCGCAGATTTGGGGCCGGATGTGGCCTTGCAGGGACCGGCGCTGATCCAAGAGCGCGGCACAACGACCGTTCTTTTCGAAGGCGATACGCTGAAAATGGCGCCCTCGGGCGAGATGATTATCACGGTAGGAGGCAAATAATGGCCGCTCAGCTCGATCCCGTTACGCTGGAAGTCATCCGCAACGCCCTGCCCGCCGTGGCCAATGAAATGGCCGTGGATCTGCAGCGCACCTCCTACAACATGATGATCTACGAGGTGCGCGACTATTGCACCGCGTTGGTCTCGGTAGAGGGCGAACTCATCAGCCAGAATGTCGGCGGCGTGTCGCATTTCGTGGCCGATCTCGGCGTCATCATCGTCGATGGCGTGAAGCGCTACGGCCGCGATGGCTTCAAGCCTGGCGATGTCATTATCACCAACCACCAGGCGGTGGCGGGCCAGCACCTGAACAACATCGTCATCTACGTGCCCTATTTCTATCAGGGCGAGTTGATGATGTTCTCGATGGTGCGCGCCCACTGGATTGATATCGGCGGCACTTCCACCGGTTTCGGCGCTGGGCCCGAAGTGCCCGATCCGTGGCAGGAAGGCCTGCAGCTCGATCAGATCAAGATTTACGAAGACGGCAAGCTGAACGACACGATCTGGCGCATCATCCGCGACAACATCCGCTTTCCGGAATCCTCGCTCGGCGATTTGCGCAGCCAAGTCGCCGCGTGCCGTTTGGGCGTGCGCCGCACCGACGAGCTGTTTCAGAAATACGGCAAACAAACCGTTCTCGCCGCCATCCAGCACATCTTCGGCGAGACCGAACAGAAATGCCGCAACGTCGTGTCGCAACTGGCCGATGGCGTGTACGAAGCCGAATCTTCCTTCGACGATGACGGCGTGGCATTGGGCGAGAAAATCCGTCTGCATGCCAAAGTCACTGTCAGCAAAGGCTCGATGACCATCGATCTTTCCGGCTGCTCGAAGGAACGTAAGGCGGCCATCAATTCGCGCACATTGGCGGGCGCACGCGTGGCTTACAAAGCGTTGACTGCACCTCTGGAGCCCGTGAACGAAGGTTCGTTCCGCGCCCTCGATGTGATCATTCCCGAAGGCAGCATCATGATGGCGCGCTACCCTGCGCCGATGGCGCAGTGGAGCATGATCGTGCCGTGCGTTGTGGAAACCATCGTCACCTCGCTCGCCAAGGCGATGCCGGACAAAATTCCCGCAGCGCATCACGGCCTGCTTGGCGGCGCGCTGGTGTTCTTCGGCGTGAACCCGAAAACCAAACGCCGCTTCATCGTGCAGAGCATCGAAGGCGGCGGCTGGGGCGGGCGTCCGGGCGAAGACGGCCAATCCGGCACCGTGTCGGTGTGCCAGGGCGACGTGCGCAACGGCTCCATCGAAGGCATCGAGATGAAATGCCCGGTGGTGATCCAGAAGCGCGGCCTGCGCAAAGATTCTGGCGGTGCGGGCAAGCATCGCGGTGGCCTGGGCATTGAGGTTCAAGTGAAGAATTTCGTCGATGGCAAATGGATGTTCGAATCCGCGCATCGCGAGGGCTGCCCGGCCTGGGGACTGTGGGGCGGCGGTTCGGGCCAACTCGGCGGCTATGAACTGCGTGAAACCGACAAGAACGATTTCCGCAAAGTCGAGGGCAGCCGCTTCGTGCCGGCGCAATCCGAAGCCGTGCTGCAAACCGGCGGCGGCGGCGGCTGGGGCGATCCCTTCGAACGCGATGCGGAGAAAGTCCGCTGGGACGTGCGCGAGGATTTCATCTCTGTGGAAGCCGCGCGCGAAAAATATGGCGTGGTGTTGAAGGGCGATTTGTCTGTTGACGCCGCCGCCACCGATACGCTGCGCAAATCTCGCGTGAAGACGCCAGCACCGGAATTACACTGATGCCCAAGCTCACACTCTCATTCGCCTGCGGCGATTATGAGATCATGCGGCCTCTGGTGGATGGCCGCGTGCAGCCTGACGGCATCGAGCTGATTTGCATCACCACGGAATCGCGCGAGCGGCACGCCCGCATGGCGCGCGAATTCCAGTTCGATGTCTGCGAATACAATGTCGGTTCGTACTTCATGGCGCGCGAGCGCGGCCTGAAATTGACCGCCATTCCGGTTTACGGCCATCGCCGTTTCCGCCATGGCTTTGCCTTTGTGAACACAAACGCCGGTATCAAGGCGCCAAAGGATTTGATCGGCAAACGCGTGGGCGGGCCCAGCTTCGCGCCTGCGGGCTCCATTTGGCTCCGCGGCATCTTGGAAGAACATTACGGCGTGCCGCATCGTGACATGACCTGGGTTGTGGAGCGCGGCGAAGATGTGGATTTCACACCCCCGCCGGGATTGCGCATCGAACGCATCACGTCCGGCAAACCCGTCGACCAGATGCTGGCCGACGGCGAAATCGATGCGATGATCACACCCGACATTCCGCCCGTGTTCCTGAAAGGCGATCCGCGCGTCGTGCGTCTGTTTCCCGATTATCAGGCGGAAGAACGCAGTTATTTTCAGAAGACCGGCATCTTCCCGATCATGCACGTCACCGCGATCAAGCAAGAGGTCGTGGACAAGCATCCTTGGGTGCCGATGAATCTGATGAAGGCATTCGAGCAGGCCAAGGCGATGGGCTACAAGCGCACCGCCAATCCGCGCACGTTGCCGCTCGCGTGGGGCCGCGATCTTTGGGAAAGCGAGCGCGCATTGCTCGGCCCCGATCCCTGGGCTTATGGCCTCGGCGAAAAGAACCGCAACAATCTCGAAACCCTCGCGCGCTATCTGCACCAGCAGGGCTTGGTCAAGACGCTGCCCAAGCTCGACGACGTATTCGAGAATGCCGAATTGAAAGACATGGGCTCCGAGGGAGGGCTTTGATGAATCTCGCGCAACGGCGTGAGGCCATCCGCAAACAGATGGCCGCCGAAGGGCTCGATATGCTCTTCGCTTTTCACGACGGCACGCATTTCATCGAAAAGCCCGATCCCGTCACCATCCTCTCAGGCTTCAAGAGCATGGGCGATTGTGTGGCGGCGCTGCCGCGCGAAGGCGAGCCCATACTTCTGGTGAGCCCGGCCTGGGATGCCGAGCGCGCCAAGGATATGGCGCCGGGTTTCAAGATTCTGCCGGTAGACCAGATCGTGCCGGTACTGCCCGACGTGCTGGAGAAATTGCGTATCCCGCCGGGCCGCGTGGGGCTCGCAGGGCTCTCGGAATTGTCCTGGCAATACGGCATCCAGATCAGAGCCGTGCATGGCGGGCAAGCGCGCATGGCGGATTCACTGCTCGCTGCGCACGCCAAGCGCAAGACGGACGACGAGATCGCAAACGCGCGCGAAGCCGTACGCATCGCCGAATTGGGTTACGCGCATTTCCTGAAGATCGCGCGCACCGGCATGACCGAATACGAACTCGCCGCCGAAATCCGCTGGCACACAAAGACGCTCGGCGCCGACGACAATTTCTTCCTGATGTGTGCCTCGCCACACAACCGCGCGGTGCAGCCTTCAAGCGGCCGCAAGCTGGAAGCCGGTGACATCATCCTGGCAGAGATCACGCCGTCATATCGCGGGCAGTTGGCGCAAATCTGCCGCACGGTTTCGGTGGGCGAGCCATCGGATGTGTTGAAGACAAAATACGCGTTGGTGGTGGATGCCATGGAGCACGGCATTGCCGTTGCCAAACCCGGCACGGCAATGTCATCGGTATGCGATGCCATCAACAAGGTGTTGGAGGCCGAAGGCTACGGCGAGTATTGCCACCCGCCTTATATCCGCCGCCGCGGCCATGGACTGGGCTTTGCTTCGATCCTTCCCGGCGATGTGGCGCTCGACAACACAACCATTCTCGAACCCGGCATGTTCTTCGTGATCCATCCCAACCAATATCTGCCCGAGACCGGATATCTGCTGTGCGGCGAGCCCACGCTCATCACTGAAAACGGCCCGGAGCCGCTCACCAAAACGCACGCCGCTTTGGCGCAGATCGAAGCGTAACCCATGCAAACGATGCACCCCACGCTTTTGATCGGCGCTTACGATTGGGATTCCGAGCGCTTCCCGAAATCCGAATTCGCCGAACGCATTGATGCGTTGTGGAAGACACTCAGCCCGGCCGTGGCGGGCGTGCTGATCTATGCCGATCCGCGCCACAATGGCGAGCTTGCCTATTTCACCAATTACATTCCTCGGCTGGAACCCGCGCTGGTGCTGATCCCGCGTAAAGGTGATCCTATCATGCTGCCGAGTGATCCGCCTTCGATGTGGTCGTCCGCCAAGCGCGTGACCTGGATCGAGAATTTCGTGCCGCTTCGGCAAGCCGATAAGTCGTTATCCGAATGGCGCAAGGGCCCGACGGGCGGGCCTGTGACCACATTCGGCTTCAACGCCATGCCGCCCGCTTTGCACCGTGCCATCGCCATCGCGCTGGGCGGCATCGCGCTGCCTGACGCCACGGCCGCCGCGCGCAACCTGATGCGCCGCAAACGCCCGCGCGAATTGCAGGCCCTGCGCGAAGCCGCCGCCATCTTGCAGACATGCGCCGATGCCTTGATTGCCACCGGTGCGATTCTGGAAGCCGAACACGCCGGCCTGAAAGCCGGCGCGCAAGATGTGCGGATACTTTACAGTGTCGACAAGGGCCGCACGCTGCGTCCCTTCTCCGACATTTCAGGCGCCAAGTCTGATCCGCTGCTCGCCTACATCGCCATACGCCATGCGGGGTATTGGGCCGATGGTTTTGTGACCGCGGCATCCAAACCCGGCCCATTGCAAACGAAACTCGCGGACGCCCTGCGCGCTGTTGTTTCCAAGGCAAAAGCGGGCGCCACGCTGCACACGCTGGCAGCGGAGAATCCGTTGCCACCGCATGCGATGACGAAATCCACGCTCGGTTGCGTGCTGGGCTTGGGGCTGGAAGACGAACCGCTCTCCTTCGTGGCGCAGGTGGGAACCGAAACCTCCTTTGGTAGCGCACTGGGCCTTGGCCCGAAAGATTCGCCCGCATCAAGCCAGAGCAGCGCGTTGGAAGAGGGCGCGGTCTATTCTTTGCGCATCGGCGCCTCGCAAGACGGCAACCATGCGTTGGCATCCGCCATCGTGCTGGTCGGCAACGAGGCCAGCGAAATTCTTTGGACGTCGCCGTGACGGCACCAAAAGCGGCAATCGAACGCCTTGCAGAATTTCTCTGCCGCCCCGGCATCGCTGCTGCTGCGCCCGATCTTTTACGCCGCCACACCGTAGATATCGCGGGGGCTTGGCTCGCAGGCTCGGCCATCCCGGAAGGCCACGCGGTTTCGCAATTCTTTGGCAGCGACTCGCTAGGCGATCTTCTCGCGGCCAATGTCGCCGCCGCGCGCTCCAGCGAGATCGACGATATCCATCTGCCTTCGCTCACCACGCCCGGTGCAGCAATCGTCGTCTGCGCCCTCACGATTGCCGCGAGGCATGAGGGCGTCGCAGGTAACGATCTCGCCGATGCAATCGCAGGCGGCTATGAGGCGCTAATCCGCCTGGGCCTCGCCATCGACGGCGCGACCGTTTCTTCGCGCGGCATATGGCCGACCTATTTCGCGGCCCCCTTCGGCGCAGCGGCGGTCGCGGCGCGACTGTTGAAACTCAGTCCGGCCCAAACCGCGCACGCGCTGGCGATGACCATCACCATGGCCTCACCCAGTGCGGGCCATCAGCACGGGCCGCTCACCTCACGCTGGCTCGCCTTCGGCCTCGTGGCGCGCAACGGTCTGACGGCGGCGCAAGCCGCACAAGCAGGCTTCCTTGCCGATCCCGACATTCTGGAAAGCAATTTCCTGAATGCCGCCTACGGCATCAAACCCGACATTTCCGCCTTCACCCACAACCTCGGACAGCGCCTCGCCATCGAAGATCTTTCCTTCAAGCCATGGTGCGCGGCGCGCCAGACCATCGCCGGCGCGCAAGCGATGCGTGAGCTGATCGCACAAGGCATCGTGCCTTCGGAAATCGAAGCGTGCGAGATCGCCATCCCACCGCTGCACGTGAAGATGGTGGATCACGGCGTGCATCCGGGTGACCGCACCTCGCATCTCACCAGCCTGCCCTGTCAGGTCGCACAAGCAGCACTCAACCCCGATAGCGCGATGGATGTGGCGCAGACGCCCGGCGAAACGCCCGCGCCCATCGCCGCTTTGATGCGCAAAATCACCGTGCACGGTGATGACAGCTTTATGGCGGCCTACCCGAAAGCCTGGCACGCGCGCCTCACCCTTCACACCAAGAAGGGCACGCACGAGCGCACAATTGCGGCGGTGCCCGGCGATCCCGCGCGTCCCTTCGACGACACCCGGACCCGCCAAAAATTCTTAGACCTCACGACCCCTGTTTTGGGCGAAACGGGCGCGAACGAAGCCCTTGCGATAGTTTGGAACGTGTTGAATAACCCTGAGAACGCAAAAATCATTCTAAACACCGCATCACAGGCACAGAAAAGGAAGCGTGGCTTATGAAGGGCAAGATCGCCGTCGAAGAACATTTTGCCCTTCCCGATATGGAGGTCGCGAAAGCCAACGGTTTCCGCCCCGAATATCTCGCCAACGTTCTGAAGCGCCTGCCCGATCGCGTGCAGCGCCTGGAAGTGATGGATGAAGTCGGCATCGAAGTCTCGCTGCTCTCGCTCACCGAACCCGGCACGCAAGGCATCATCGACAAGAAGAAATCCATCGAACAAGCCCAGCGCATCAACGATTGGCTCGCCGAATATTTCGTGAAGTGGAATCCCAAGCGCTTCCAGGGCCTGGGTGTCGTGCCGATGCAAGACCCGGCCGCCGCTGCGCGCGAACTCGAACGCATGGTGAAAGATCTCGGCCTGAAGGGCACGATGATCAACGGCTTCTCCAACATCGGCGAAGGCGACGAGATCATGTATCTCGACGAAAAACCGTGCTGGGAATTCTGGGCCGCCGCCGAGCAGCTGAACGTCCCCATCTCGCTGCATCCGCGCGTGCCATTGCCCAGCCAGCGCCGCTCGATGAAGGATTACGACGTGATCCGCGGCTCTCTCTGGGGCTTTGGCCGCGAGACCTGCGAGCACGCCATCCGCCTGATGCTGTCGGGCGTGTTCGATCAATATCCCAAAGCCATCTGCGTCTTGGGCCATCTGGCCGAAGGCCTGATCTTCGCATTGCCGCGCATGGATGCGCGCATGCGCTATCAGGAGCCGGGCACGCATGGCGCACACAAGCGCATGCCGACCGAATATTTCCGCGACAATTTCATCATCTCGACCAGCGGCATCACGCACACGCCGGCGATGCACAACGCGCTGATCGAAATCGGCGCGGACAAGCTGATCTTCGCGGTCGATTATCCGTTCGAATCCTCACACGAAATCTGCGCCTGGTTCGACGCGTTCCCGATCAACGAGGACGACCGTCTCAAGATCGGCCGTCTGAACGCCGCGAAATACTGGCACATCGCGCTGTAAATCACCGCGTTTCAGACAGGGGATCAGCCGTGATCGACCGGAGAACGATGCAATGGGTCGCGATATTTGTGGCAACCCTGGCAGGCGTTTTCGCGTATTCGGCCACCGCCCAAACACAGACGGACGGCTTGGACGCAGCAACGCGCGACAATCTCCAAAAGTTGGTCGCTGATCCGGTGCATCAAAAGGCAATCCGCGACGAATCGATTTCCGGTTTTCTTCTCGTTTCCGCCTGCATGACACCGCCAATCGATTTCATGCTTTCGGACAATGTTTCTTCTTATGCGCCGCTGAAAATCGATGTTGACGGCAAAATACAATCAGGCGTTTTGGTTGAACATGGAACGGTGTCTGGCTGCGGCACGCAGCTGATTGTCAATATCCTCACCGTCAAAGATAAGGACGCAAATCATTCCGTGTTTGGAATGCCAGGCTCGACGCTTGCCGATCCTATCTTGGTACACGACACAATCGGGTATGTTTATCGCGCGGCGATCCGCAAGGTTGGCGAATGCAAGACTGTTCGCGTCGTGAATACCCAGTTCGTCGAATTCTTCGGTGAACCCAATCCACAAGCCAAATTTCAAAAGAATAGCGGCCGTGCGTGGCGGGAGATTTGGACACTCGATATTTGCCGCCAGCAGAAAGTCGATGTCCCAGTGGAGTACATCCCCGATGCCACCGGCACGACCATCAGCGTTCGCGCCATTCCGTAGGCTCGCTGCCCCGATAGGCCGGTTGCACGCGTTTTAAGTTTCATCGCGGAACCTGGAAACTCGCACTCTTCACATGCGTTAAGTGATGTGAGTGAAGGAGAGCATTCTCATGGGCAATTCGAACGCGAACGAAAACAACAAGGATTCCGGCAAATCCGGCAAGCCTACTGTTGAAGGTGAAGGCAGCTATTCCGGCACCCGCGACTACGACAAGGCCACCGGCGACTTCATCGCCAAGAACAAAGACAAGATTCCCGGACTGGCCAAGGACGCGGAAGACGCGCTGGAAGGCCCCGAAGGCGCGGAACTTCGCGAGGCGGAAGACAAAGGAAAGTCGAAAGCCCGGCATTAGGAACATCGGTAGACCGGCACCACAAGAACCGGCAATCGATCAAACTGGCGCGGCGGGTTTCCCGCCGCGCTTTTCTTATGTTCGTACCACCTCCACCATGGCCGGGCTTGACCCGGCCACCCAGCAGGCGCGCGATGCGCGCCATAACTCATTTCCTCACGCGCGGACGCTCGCTTACTGGGTGGCCGGGTCAAGCCCGGCCATGGTGGCATTGGTATAATCGCGGGCATTTCCTGGCACCGCTTCCATGCTAAGTTCCGGGCCTGCAGCGTTCGAAGAAACGCCCCCATGGTCGCAACAGGAATTTCCCGTCGTCATTTCGTGGTGAGTGCGTCCGCGCTCTCAGGCGGACTTGCGCTCGGCGTCAGCACAAAACTCGCAGCAGCAGCGCCCGCCGGCCCTGCCGTGCATTATTGGGGCCCGGACGCAGCCGAGCCGCGCGAAGTCACGGCATGGGTCTCCATCGCGCCCGACGATATCGTGACATTCCGCTTCGCCATCGGAGAAGTCGGCCAAGGCTCCTCGACCGGCTGGTCAATGCTGCTGACGGAAGAATTGGAATGCGAATGGTCGAAGGTGCGGTTCGAATGTGCCTCCGCCAATCGCAACCTCGCGGGCAAACCCTACGGCACCATCGTCGGCGGCGCGGATAACGGCATCCGCATCTATTGGGCGCTGGTACAGCAGGCCGGAGCATCGGCACGCGCACGCTTGATCGCGGCGGCCGCGAAACGCTGGAACGTGGCCGATGCCGATTGCTACGCAGCCAAAAGCAAAGTCTTTCACAAGCCTTCCGCGCGCTCGTTCCGCTTCGGCGAACTCGCACCTGAGGCTGCCGCTATCGTTCTGGCGAAAGAGCCGGACATCAAACCACCGGAACAATACAAAATCGTCGGCACGCGCCTGCCGCGCCTCGACACAGCGATCAAGGTCGATGGCTCGGCCGTGTTCGGCCCGGACGTTCGTTTGCCGGACATGCTCTATGCCTCGGTGATAATTTGCCCGGTGTTCGGCGGCAAGCTCGTTTCCGCCGACGAGACGTCGATCCAAGGCCGTCGCGGCATCGTGCAAGTGGTGAAGCTCGACAATGCGGTCGCCGTGGTCGCCGACAATTATTGGCGCGCCAACGAAGCATTGAAGGCGCTGAAAATCGTTTGGGATTTCGGCGCGAACGGACACGCCAACAGCGCGCAATACCGCAAGGATTACCTCGCAGCACTTGATGCGCCGCAGACGGTCGCGTGCGACATCGGCGATGCCAAGGCCGAATTGGCCAAAGCTGCCAATGTCCTCACCGCCATCTACGAAGTGCCGCTGCTCTCGCACTCACCGTTGGAAACACCCAATGCGACGGTGCATTTGCAAGCTGACCGGCTCGATGTCTGGATGGGCACGCAGGTCGCCGACCGCTTCCTGCAGATGGGTTCGCAGATCACCGGGCTGAAGCCGGAGCAGGTGTTCATCCACAATTGCTATGTCGGCGGCGGCTTCGGACGACGCGGCCCGCCGGGCGACGATATTCGTTACGCGCTGCTGGTGGCGAAAGCTGTCGGCCATCGTCCCGTGCAAACGTTGTGGACGCGCGAAGAAGACACGCGCAACGATCACTATCGCCCGCAAGCTGCGATCCGCCTTAAAGGTGCGCTCGACGCGCAAGGCAATCTTTCCACCTTCCACGCGGAAACCGCGGTGGCGTCCTTGATGGCCAGCATCACCGGCAAGCCGGTGGAAGGCGTAGAAGTGCATGCGGTGGACGCGCTGGTGCCGGAACGCGAAGACGTGAATTTTATCTCCACGCCGTATAACCGCATTCCACACCGCTATACGGGGCAAGTGTTGAAGAACACGCATGTGCCTGTGGGCTTCTGGCGCTCGGTGGGCGGCTCCCAAAACGGCTTCGCGCTGGAAAGCTTTCTTGACGAGATGGCGCACATGGCAGGCAAGGACCCTTTCGCATTCCGCCGCGCCATCACCGACCGTGCCGATGTTCTCACGGTGCTGAAGTTGCTCGAAGAGAAAAGCGATTGGAACAAGCCGCTACCGAAGGGGCGTGGGCGCGGGCTGGCGCTGATGGAAAATCACGCGTCATTGATCGGACAAGTTCATGAGGTGACGGTTTGCGATAGTGGCGTGCTGAAGGTCGACAAAGTGACCGCCGTCATCGACACCCACCACATCGTCAACCCGAAGCTGGTCGAAGCCCAAGTGCAGGGCGGCATCATGTTCGGGCTCTCCGCCGCACTGTATGGCGAGATCACCATCAAAGACGGTGCGGTCGAGCAAGGCAATTTCGACAGCTACCAAATGGTGCGGCTGGCCGATTCACCAGACGTGGACGTGCATTTCTCGCTGTCGGGAGGATTGGATCGCGATGGCAAACCGCGCTGGGGCGGTGCCGGCGAATGTGCCGTGTCGCCGGTGGCGCCGGCTGTGGCCAACGCGATCTTCGCGGCCACCGGCAAACGCATTCGCATGCTGCCGATCAAAAATACAAAGCTGACGACTGCGCTGGCGAATAACTGAAGCGCTAGCCCTTCACCATGGCCGCCCTCCGAGGCGGCCACCCAGCAGGCGCGCAATCGCGCGCCAATAACTCTTCTAGGCTCGCAGACGCTCGCCCCGCGCGGCTTCGCCGCGCAATGAAAATAAGAAGATCGGCGCGCTAAGCGTGCCGTGGGTGGCCGGGCGTGACCCGGCCATGGTCGAGTTTAATTTGGCAACAAATAAATCTGTCCGCGGATTTCGCCATCACGATACAGATCCGTGTGGATGTCGATGTAGAACTGTCCGGCGAGCAATTCCGCGGCCTGCTCCGGCGTCAACATCAGCGTGCCGCTATAGGGGCCAACATGGCTCGGCTCGTCGCCGATCGGCAATGTCGCGATCACCGGCGCACCCGATTGCAGCGTGCCGGGCCCGTGAATATCGACGACATTCACCGGCGTCGTCAGCGCGTCGAACGCCAATGAATATCCCAACATTCGGGTTTGATCGTCGAAGGTGAATCGGCCTGTGCCATACCCCGGCATGCTGGTCGGCGGCGTGCCATCCTGTGTACGCAGCGTTGCGGCAAGGGTGAATGTCCGAGCCTGCACGTCTGACGACGGGCCGCAAAAAACCACGGCCAGAAAAACGGCCATACTTTGTAAAAGGGTGCGGCGGGAGAGGCGGATAGTACGGTCCTCATATGAACGGCCTGCATGAAAATTGCCGCGAAAACCGGGGTTCCGCCAGCCTTCTTTTGGTTCTTTCCAAACTGCCACCTGTGCTAAGAAAGTAGCAGTAGAACAGCCCCTTAGAGAGGCCTCAGGAGGTCACAATGGTCGCTTTGAAAATCAACGGTCAGCTTCATCAGCTCGATATCGAGCCGGATATGCCGCTGCTCTGGGCCATTCGTAACGAGATTGGCCTGACGGGCACCAAATATGGCTGCGGCATCGCGCAATGCGGTGCCTGCACCGTGATTGTCGACAACCAGCCTGTGCGCTCCTGCTCCCTGCCCGTGTCGGGCGCAGAAGGCCACGACATCACGACCATCGAAGGCCTCTCGCCGAAAGGCAAACTGCATCCCGTGCAAGCCGCCTGGGTGGCCGAAGATGTGCCGCAATGCGGCTATTGCCAATCCGGCCAAGTGATGGCCGCCGTGGCGCTTTTGAAGCAGAAGCCGAAGCCCACGGACGAAGACATAAATACGATCACCAATATCTGCCGCTGCGGCACCTATGTGCGCATCCGCAAGGCGATCCATCGCGCCGCCGGCCAGAAAGCTTGAGGCGGGAGAGAACCATGGGTGACATGAAACCGATTGAAGTCTCTCGCCGTCAGCTCGTGCTCACCGGCGCCACGATCGGTGGCGGTATGGCGCTGGGCCTGCTCGTGCCGGGTGCGGCGAAAGCTGCGATGCCGGAACTGGGCGCGCAATATTGGGGCGCGGACACCGTCAACCCGAACGAAGTGACGGCTTGGGTTGTCATCAATCCCGACAACACCATTGTGTTGCGCTGCTCGATGGCCGAAATGGGCCAGGGCACCGGCACGGGCTTCCCGATGATCCTCGCGGAAGAATTGGAATGCGACTGGTCGCAAGTGAAAGTCGAATTCCCCTCCGTAAATCGCAACATCCGCGAGAAGGCCGTCTACAAAGACATGCTCACGGTCGGCAGCCGCGGCATCCGATCATCATGGGAATTCGTGCAGCAGGCCGGCGCGTCTGCGCGCGTGCGCCTGATCCAAGCAGCCGCCGCGCGCTGGAAGGTCGATGCGTCGCAATGCACGGCATCGAACAGTCTGGTGACGCACATGGCATCAGGCCGCAAATTCACCTATGGCGTGTTGGCGCATGAGGCAGCCAAGATTCAGTTGGCTGCCGAACCGGCCATCAAGCCGCCGGAAGAATACAAGCTGATCGGCACGCGAAAGCCGCGTCTGGATTCGGAAATCAAAACCAACGGCACGGCCAAGTTCGGTATCGATACGAAGGAGCCGGGGCAGCTTTACGCCTCGATCATGAGCTGCCCCGTGTTCGGCGGAAAGCTGGTGTCGGTTGACGATTCCGCGCTGAAAGGCAAACGCGGCAATCTGCAAGTCGTGAAACTTGCCGATGCCGTGGCCGTGGTCGCCGACAATTATTGGCGCGCCAATGAAGCATTGAAAGCGCTGAAGATCGTGTGGGATGGCGGGGAAGCCGCCAAGACCGACAGTGCGCAATTCCGCAAGGAATACCGCGATGCGCTGGATGGCCCGATGGTCACCGCGCGCAACGATGGCGACGCCAAAGCCGTTCTCGCCAAGAGCACACGCGTGATTACCGTGGATTACGAAACGCCGCACCTGGCGCATGCCACGATGGAGCCGTGCAACGCGACGGTGCACCTGCAACCCGACCGTCTGGATATCTGGATGGGTTCGCAGTCTGCGCTCGAAAACGCGAAGATGGCGGCCGAGCTTGCGGAGATGAAGCCCGAGCAGGTTTATTTCCACCAGCAATATCTCGGCGGCGGTTTTGGCCGTCGTTCGTTCGGTGACGAACTCAAGCACGCGGTTCTGGTTGCCAAGACGGGCAACATCACCAAACCGCTGCAGCTTCTGTGGTCGCGTGAGCAGGATATGCGCGCCGACCGTTATCGCCCGCAATCGGCCATCCGCATGAAAGCCTCGTTGACGGCCGATGGCACGCTGGAAGCAATCCACGTCGAAAGCGTGTGCGGCTCGATCATTCGCTCCACCGGAATCAACCGCGCGGAGAACGGCTTGGATGGTCCCGCACTGGAAGGCATTGGACCTTCGGTGCCCTACAACAAGGTGCCCAACTGGTACACGGGCCTGATGTTGAAGAACACGCATGTGCCGGTCGCTTTCTGGCGCTCGGTGGGCGGTTCGCAGAACTGCTTCTACATGGAGAGCTTCATCGACGAACTGGCGCACGCTGCCGGTAAGGACCCCATGGCCTTCCGCCGCGAACTGACCGACCGGCCGGATTCGCTTTCGGTGTTGAACAAGCTGCAGGAGGTGAGCGGCTGGGGCACGCCGATCGGTGCGGGTCGCGGGCGTGGCATGTCGCTCGTCGACAATCATGGCGCCGTGGCCGGCCATGTCGCCGAAGTGACGGTGGACGACAAAGGCCAGGTGCGCGTGGACCGCGTTTATGCCGCGACCGATGCCTATCACGTGGTGAATCCCAATCTGGTGGAAAGCCAGATCGAGGGCGGCGTGATCTTCGGCATGACCGCGATGATGTATGACGAAGTCACCATCAAGAATGGTGCGGCCGAGCAGAGCAATTTCGACAGCTACCAAATGGTGCGCTTGGCCGATGCGCCGGACGTGCACGCCCATCTGGCGCTCACCGGCGGCAAAGACGACAAGGGCAAACCGAAATGGGGCGGCGTGGGCGAATGTTCTGTCGCCCCGGCGGCGGCGGCGATTGCCAACGCCATCTTCGCGGCCACGGGAAAACGCATTCGTTCACTGCCCTTCAAGAACGTGAAGCTCTCGGAGCTGGCGGCCCTCTAAACCCTTTCATCGCGTGATATTTCAGCGGCGTCACGGCCCTTGGGCCGTGGCGCCGTTGGCGTTTTCAGACTACAAATTTCGAGCAAAAGCGCCGGTGAAGGCGCGCGTTTGAAGGGGGACATCATGACATCGCCAACCGACACCATTCGCGGCATCCCGCAGCAGGCCGATTGTCCCCCCGTTCCTTACGATCGCGCGCCGACGCATGAGGGCATGATCGAAGACCGCGATGTGATGGTGCCGATGCGCGACGGCGTGAATCTCGCCATCGATGTCTACCGTCCGAAAGAAAACGGCAAATACCCGGTGCTGCTGGCTTTCGCTGTGTACAACAAGGATCTGCAGGGCCCGGACGTGTCGGCCGTGCTGCCGCCGCAGCCCGCCTGGTCAACCCTGTGGACAGGTCCGCTGGAGGCCGGTGACACGCGCTTCTTCGTGAGCCGCGGTTACATCCATGTGATCGGCTGCCCGCGCGGCATCGGCAAATCCGAAGGCGGCGGCTCGCGCTGGTGGGACAGCTACGACCTCATCGAATGGATCGCCAAGCAGCCGTGGTGCGATGGCAATGTCGGCATGGTCGGCATCTCGGGCTTCGGTGCGGAGCAATACCATGTCGCCAAGCAACAGCCGCCTGCACTCAAAGCGATCTTCCCGTTCGACCCGCGCGGCGCGTACGGCGATTTCGGCGGTTTCCGCGACGAATATCCCGGCGGCGTGCTGCACCTCTTCCGCTATTTCATCCAGGTCTATTCCGCCTTCCACGGCCATCGCGGTTCACCCGGCACGCTGCCGCCCGAGCGCGAGGCGCTGTGGCAAGAGGCGATGAACAATCCCGACTACAAGATGTATCCGCACATCTACAACGTGATCGCGCAGAAGGGCCAACATTACCCGTCGTATTTCGACGTGCTCATCAATCCGTACGACACCACGGCCGCCGTGGAGAAAAGCGACAAGGAATTCGACAACATCACCGTGCCGACCTACACGGGCGCGGGCTGGTATGCCTACACGTATAAAGGCCATCTCAACGGCGCGCAGAACTGGTTCCGCAACATCAAGTCGCCGAAGAAGCTGGCGTTCATGGGCCCGGCACATCTGGAGCGCCCGTTCCACACCATGCACAGCGAAATCCTGCGCTGGCACGACCATTGGTTGAAGGGCATCGACACCGGCGTGATGAACGAACCGGCGGTGCGCTACTGGCTGATGGGCGCGAACCAATGGCGCACGGCCGCTGAATGGCCGCCCGAAGATGTGAAGCTCACGCCGTTCTATCTGAAAAGCTGGGAACGCCTGTCGCCGGTTGCCCCCGTGAAGGGCAGCGTGGACGACGATCTTCCGCCCGATGCCTTCGTGCAGATGCCGCCGACGCAAACAAACGACGTGCAATCCTTGCGCTTCATCAGCGAGCCTCTGCCCGACGATCTCGAAATCGCAGGACCGTCCGTGCTGACCATTCACGCCGCCATCGATCAGACCGACACCAACTGGATCGTGATCCTGAAAGATGTTGGCCCCGATGTGTCGGTGCAAACCGCGCGCGACGGCGAACGCTGGCGTCCGAACGATCTGTTCGAACGCGAGCTATGCCGCGGCTGGTTGAAAGCTTCGCACCGCGCGGTGGACGAGAAACGCTCGAAGCCGGGCCGCCCGTGGCATCCGCTGACGCGCGAAGCGCAGAAGCCGGTGGAGCCCGGCAAAATCGAGGAATACGCCATCGAGATCATGGCGACCGCGAATCTGTTCCGCAAAGGCCACCGCATCTGCATCGAGGTGACGACGCTCGACATGCCCACGGGCGTGGGTGGTGCCACCAATGCGGAATACATCCCGAACCATATCGGATCGTCGAAGACGACGGTGGCGAAGATCTATCACGACACCAAACGCCCGTCGCATTTGCTGCTGCCTGTCCGGCCGCGGGGGTGAGGCTTAGCGTCCTACAAAAATATGCTGTCATGCCCGCGAAGGCGGGCATCCAGGATTAAAGGCCGACGCCGGCTCGTTGGTGATAGCTAATCCTGGGCCCCCGCCTACGCGGGGGTGACAGCGTTGCTGTGATTGGCAATGTGGGCGCTTATCCCAAATTCAAAAACTTCGGCTCCAACCGGCGCTTGGTGAAGGCATCGTTGTAGCGCGCGCAGAGGGATGTGCCGCTACGCCTGTCAAATTCCTTTAGCAGCAGTCCCGCGAGATCGTAGGAATTGTAGACGAGATCGAGGATAGCAGCGGCTTTGAGCAGATCGTCGTCGGAATAGCGATTCAGCTTGGTGAAATCCTTCACGAAGATCGCATCGGCCCAGAGCAACTGGCTGATCGGCGCATCCGGCTTCTCGATTTCATACGGTGAGAACGGGCGGCCACCGACATCGATCAGCTTGTGCAGCACGAAACCGTGTTCGCGCAGGAAAAGCTGCACATCGCCGAACAAAGGTTGGTTCTTGTAGAGTGGCACGAACTCCACTTCACATTCGATGACTAGCGCGTTGGCTAGTGTTTTCGTGCCGTGGCGCAGGATTTCCAGTTCATAGCCCTGCACGTCGAGCTTTATGAGATCGCACGCGATACCGGAAATGTCGTCCAGCCGTTTTGTCTCAACGGGAAATGTTTCGACCACGTGGAAATTTCCGTCGGGCCGCGCGCAGGCCATCTCCATGAAGAGATCAATGACAGCCGGATCGGGTTCGAGCAACGACGAACAGCCGGGGTAGAACGTGCGGTAAAAAATGGCCGGTTCGCCGGTCCCTAAGAAATACGGCAGATAGCGAAACGGTCCGCCGCGCGCTTGCAGCTTGGCGAATTCGTCCGGGTTTGGCTCGAAGCCTGTGACGCGGCCCAGGCCCGTCACCATCAACGGCAGATAGCGATCCGCCCCCTGCTCCATCGCACCGATATCGAGGATGTCGATAGTGGGGATGGGGTGGTTGAGAACTTTGGAGAGGTCGATGATGAAGGCCATGGTTTCTATTCATATCCTGAGCTGTCATTCCCACGCCGGCGGGAATCCAGGATTGGTGTTGATGGCGCGCAAGTTTTTGTCGACTAGGCGGCGTTGAGATTTAGTCCTGGATGCCCGCCTTCGCGGGCATGACAGCGCTATATTGGAAGCAGATAGGTTTTACGATCGCCTGGGTGGCCCGCACTAGGCGGGCCATGACAACGGTGCGGTGGCGACAAAAGGGAAGCCTACTTACCTTCAAGAAACCACTCGCCGTTGGGTTTGCGGCCCACGATTCCTTGGTCTTGCAGTGTGCCTAGCTCTACGGCGATGGCACGGCCGTCTTTGTCGCCGAGCGCATCCATCAGCCCCATGAAGAATTTGGGGCCGCTTTCCAACGCTTCGCGCACCGACGCCGCCTTTTTCCCACCGGAGATGCGCGGCGAATAGGACGACCAATGAATCAGATCGTCCGGCTCGCTCAAATCGCGCGTCATGTCGAAACCGGCGACCGATTGCTCGCCGTGGTCGCTGGTGGGGTCCATCGTCAGCGTGCGGTGGCCGTGCTCGACAATAAGGTCTTTGCCCACGCGGAAGCGCGTGCACATGGCGCGTTCCACCTCGCCATCGGAAAACACGTCGATATCCTCGTCCACCACGAACACATGCTTGACGAGCGGCCGCTTGAGCAGCGCCTCAACCGCCTTGCGCCCGTCACCGGCCTGCTTCTGGCGGATGGCCGCACGGATGTGGTGCATGCCCACGGCCGAGGGCGGCGCATGTACCGCCTGCACATCCAGCCCCGCGTCTTTCAGCGCGTTCCAGGCCTTCACTTCGGCATCCAGCCCCGACATATGCGCCGCATCGTTGCGGGTGAGAATCTGCCCGCCATGCAGCAACGTGTGATGCAGCACGTCTTTGCGCATGGTGATCGCCGTCACATGGAACAGCGGATCGGGGTGCATGGGGCCGTAAAGCCCATACAGCTCGCCGTAGGGGCCTTCGATTTCGGCGTAACCGCGCTCGTCGAAATAGCCTTCGATCACCAACTCGGCATCGGCGGGCACAGGAATATCGTTCGAGACGCTTTTCACCATCGGCATGGTTTCACCACGCAATTGCGCCACCAACTCGAATTCGTTGACGGGCAGACGGATGGCCGCACCCAAACACACCAGCGGATGCGCGCCCACGACGAAGCTGACAGGCAAAGTCTCTTTGCGTTCCACAGCTTCCAGATAGATGCGCCGCAAATCGCTGATCTGCGTGAGGTTCGCGCGCATGGTGCGCTTGCCCTTCAGCATCAGCCGCCGGAAGCCGACATTCGGTTTGCCGCTCTTCGGATCAACCGTGAAATCCATCGCTGCCGACAGATACGTCGCGCCATCCAATTCGTGCTGCAGATAGAAGGGCAGCTTGGCGAGATCGATATCATCGCCGGTGATCACCACCTGCTGCACCGGCGCCTCAACGCGCGATACCTCCGCGACTTCCTGCGGCGTGGCGAGGCGGCGCATATATTCCTGCTGAAGCTCAGCCTCGGAGCAGCCGAACGCCATCGCCAGCCGTTTGCGGCTCGCCATTATGCCCGCGGTCATCTCGAAATGCTCAGGCCCCACATCCTTGAACCACGTCGCCTTCGGCGTGGCTTCGATCAGGGCTGCGAGATCGATCAGTTCGACATGTTCGTTGTGAACTTCCACCTCGCCCGCTTGCACCAAGCGATTCAGGAAGTTGCGCAGGCGATATTTTTCGTAATCGAACTCAGCCATTGCCGTAGCCCCGGTGGGTCAGTGTTTGCCGCGCATCTCGCTCGACGTGTTGATGGTGGCGTGCAGATTGCGCGCGAAATCGTTGGCGCCTTGCGCGTCCATCGTGCGCGCCGCGCGGGCAAATTCCTTCACGCCGAACAAAGCGGGCGGTGCGATGGCCAGCATCTTGGCGACGAGGCCCTCGACCGTGGCATGCAGGCTGCCGCCCGCCGCCACCTTGCTGACCAAACCGATGCCGAGCGCCTCTTGCGCCGTCAGCATCTCGGCCGAATAGAACATGTACATCAGCGGCTTCAGCGCCACGCGATCCACCATCGAAGACATTGCCATGGTCGGCATGATGCCATGCGCGGTTTCCGGGAATGCGAATTGTGCATCGTGATCGGCCACGGTGATATCGGCCACCGCCGTGAGCGCGCAGCCGAAGCCCAGCGCCTTGCCCTGCACTGCCGCCACAACGGGAGCATGCGAGCGGCGGAATGCGCCATAGGCGTTGAAGATCACTTCGTTCTGCCGGCGCAGCGCCAAGGCTTCGGGTGCGGCTGCTGTGGCACCCGCTGTGGGGCTCATCATCGCGCGCCCCAAGCAGAAATCGTTGCCAGCGCCGGAGAGCAGGATCACGCGCGTGGCATCGGAGACCGTGCCGATGATCTCACCCAATTCCTTTGCCATCGCGTCGGTGAAGCGATTGCCTTCGTTGGGGCGATTCAGCGTGACGCGCAGCAGCGCGCCATCCTGTTTGACATCGATCTCTGCGCTCATGACTTCGCCTATCCTTGAGATTGTTTCGAGTCTTGAATGAGCCGCCACACGCGCTCCGCACTGGCGGGCATTTCCACGTGCGTGATGCCGAATTCCGACAGCGCATCGACCACGGCATTGATGACGACAGCGAGCGCCGGTGTTGTGCCGCCTTCACCGCCCGCGCGCACGCCGAGCGGATTGGAGGGCGACGGCACTTCCGAGAGGCCTGTGTCGAACGAGGGCAATTTGTCGGCGCGCGGCATGGCGTAATCCATGAACGAGGCCGTCAGCAGCTGGCCCGAGTCGGGATCGTAGATCGTGTGTTCCCACAAAGCCTGGCCGACGCCCTGCACGATTCCGCCATGCGTTTGCCCATGCAGGATCAGCGGATTGATCGCGTGGCCGACATCATCCACCGCCGCGTAGCGCACCAGATCCACCACACCGGTTTCGGGATCGATTTCCACCTCGGCCACGTGGCTGCCATAGGGGAAACCGCCGGCGGTGAATTTCACATCGGCCTCGGCGGCAAACCGGCCTTTCAGATTTTCGGGCAGATCGGCGCGCTCGTTCGCGGCCTGCGCCACATCGAACAGGCCAATGAATTTGTTGGTGTTGGCGACGAAGAAACGCCCATCGGCAAAATCGACGGTATCTTCCGGCGCATCCAAAACATGCGCGGCAATGGTTCGGCCGCGCGCGATCACCGCCTCGGACGCCCGGCCCATCGCCACGCCCGCCATGCGCATGGAGCGGCCCGAATGCGAGCCACCGCCCACCGGCACGCGATCCGTGTCGCCCTGCACGAGACGCACCTGATTGAACGGCACACCGAGCCATTCCGACACGCATTGCGTGAAGCTGGTCTCATGGCCCTGCCCGCTGGACAGCGTGCCGACCGCCACATCCACCATGCCTTCGGCATGCACCACCACTTCCGACCATTCGCGCGGATAGCCCATGGTGAGTTCGATGTAATTGGCAACGCCGATGCCGCGCACTTTGCCGCGCGCTTTGGCCTCAAGCTTGCGGGCCGCAAAGCCATCCCAATCGCCGAGCTTCAGCGCGTCGTCCATCACGCGCTCATATTCGCCGTTGTCGTAAGTGACTCCGGTGGGATTTGTGTAGGGCAGTTCTTCCGGCGCAATGAAATTCCGGCGGCGAAGCTCGATAGGATCGATGCCGGTTTTGTCCGCGGCCATGTCGATGAGGCGTTCGAGGATAAACATCGCCTCGGGGCGGCCAGCGCTGCGATAGGGAATCGTCGCAGGCGTATTCGAGACGACAGCTTGCGCATGCACGTAAGCGACGGGGACTTTGTAGACGCCCGAAAGGATGCCGATGCCTTTGCGCAACGGAATGAACGACGAGGCATAGGCGCCAAGATTGGAGCAATTGCTGCCGCGCATGGCGAGGAATGTGCCGTTCGCATCCAGCGCCAATTCCATATGCGAAAGCAGATCGCGGCCCTGGTGATCGCTGACAAAGGCTTCCGAACGATTGGCCGTCCACTTCACAGGGCGGCCCACTTTCTTCGAGGCCCAGGCGGCAAACGGAAATTCGGGGAAGATGGAATTCTTGGTGCCGAAATTGCCGCCGATGTCTTCGGCGACAACCCGCACTTTATCCTCGGGCACGCCGAGCACGCCTGCGATCTCGCGCTTCTGGCGCACGACGCCGCCGCTGCCCGCATAGACGAGATAGCGACCCGTTTCGGGATCGTAGTGGCCGGTGACAGAGCGCGCTTCCATCGGCACGCCGGTGACGCGCTGAATCCAGGTATTCAAGCGCACCACGTGCGCGGCGCGCGCGAAGGCGGCTTCGGTGGCTTGCTTGTCGCCGATGGGGCAATCGAAACATTGGTTGCTGGCAGCACCTTCCCAGACAACAGCCGCGTCTTTGTCTGCGACAGTCGGCGTTGCGGTGGCGGAGGGCAACGGATCGTAATCGACGTAGATACGCTCGGCGGCATCCGCCGCTTGATAGGGCGTTTCCGCCAGCACGGCGGCCACCGATTCACCGACGAAGCGCACGCGCCCTTGCGCCAGCAACGGATAGGGCGAGTCATATTCGAGAAGCGGCACGCCTTTGGAATTCACCAGGATCACGTCGGGCAGCGCCCGCATCATCTCGACCGTGCCGTGCATAGCGAAATCCGACGGGAGCGGCTTCACGCCATCGGCCAGCAAATCCTCGCCGGTGAACACCGCGACGACGCCGGGCATGTCGCGCGCTTCCGAAATGTCGATGGCATTGATGGCGGCATGGGCATGCGGCGAGCGCGTGAACGCCGCATAAACCTGATTGGGGAGATTGTGATCGTCGCTGTAACGGCCACGGCCGACGATCAGCCGCGAATCCTCCTTGCGGCGGACCGGCTGTCCAATACCAAAACCGTTGGGGTCCGTCCCCGTCATTGCCCCACTTCCCCGACCTTATTGTTTTTGTTTTAGAACCGAAATTTGTCCCGGACAAACGCCGGTGGGAATAGGAATTGCGGGACAGAAATTTCAGGTCTTTTTTGCAGCAGTCTCGGCGGCCGAGCGCGCCATAAATTCCTTGAAGCGCACGCGCACGGCTTCGGCCTGCTCCGGCGTCCACTCCCGGAAGCCCTTGCCGGTTTTCATGCCCAGCTCGCCCTTGGCGACCAGCGCATCGAGATAGGGATGCGTGACGGGCGTGACATCCAGATACGGCATCAGCACGTCGTGGATATCCTTGGTGAGGTTCAGACCCACCATGTCGGATTGTTCGAGAGGCCCCAACACGGCTAGGCGCGCGCCGAAGCCAAGCTTCACCACATCGTCCAGCGCTTCGGCGTCGCACACGCCCGCCGCGACGAGCGCAATCGCTTCGCGCTTGAGCGCGTGCTGCATGCGGTTGCCGATGAAACCGGGAATGTCGCGCTTTACCAGAACGGGGTGACGGCCGATGGCGCGCAACGACGCCATCATGGATTGCGCGGCGGGGAGATTGTCCGGCGTCATCGTCACCACTTCGACCAGCGGCACGAGATGCGGCGGATTCCAGAAATGCGCGCCGACGACGCGCGATTTGTTCGTGATGTCGCGGCAAATCTCGGTGATCGGAATGGCCGACGTGTTGCTGGCGAGGATGGCGTCGGGGCGTGCGTGCTTTTCCAGCGCGGCAAAGATGGATTGCTTGAGCGGCAGTTTTTCGGGTGCGGCCTCGATAATAAGCGCGGCATCGGCCACCGCGTCTTTCAAATCGGCGTGGCCTGAAACGCGCGCTGTTGCCGAATGATCGGTTTTCAACAGATCGCAGATCTCGCCGATGCGTTTGGGGAGTGCTTCCAGCGCGGACGGAACAGGGTCGTGCACGCGCACCGTATGTCCGGCGTTGGCGAACAGATACGCGATGCCGTGGCCCATGAGCCCGGCGCCGATGATGGCGATGGTGTCTTTGCCGCTCACTTCAAAAGCATCTCGATCTCATTCCTCATCACGAGGAGGAGCCATGCCGCCGTAGATACGGCCTGCGGCCGAGTAGAGCGCCAGGAGCCCGAACTCGATCAACACAATCTTCCCCGGTTCCATACCGTGTTCTTTGTAGTAAAAGGCCGTGCCGACTAGCGCTGCTACACCTGCGAACCAGCCGACGACAAAGATTCGTCCTTGAATATTGTTTGGACGAATGCGGCGAAACGGTCCCCAACGAAACCACGGTTCCTTAGCGTAGCCGCGATTGCGTTCCCAAAAATCGCGCATGTGCCTCGCCCAAACAGTGCTGCATCACCCAGCCGTGTAGCCGCCATCGACATACATGACCTGGCCGGTGCAGAAGTCGGAGGCTGGCGACAGCAGGTAGATCGCCATGCCCATCAGATCTTCCACCTCGCCCAAGCGCTTTAACGGAATGCGCGAGAGCGAACGGGCGCGCGTCGCTTGGCCCACTTCGCTATCGCCCCACATCCATTCGGTGAGTTGCGAGCGGAAGACC
>CAIYRG010000427.1 GCA_903928515.1 uncultured Alphaproteobacteria bacterium
GCCGCCAACCTGTTTCTTGGCAAGTACTTCACCGATCTCAGGGTAGTCCTGCATCAGCTTTTGCAGCATCGCCTGCTTCTGCTCGTCAGCCGCTTTCTTCTGTGCCTTGGCTTCTTCCTTGTTCGGGAAGGGCAGATTATCCACGACGTATTCACCAGTGACGATGCCTGTCTTCAAGCCAGCCATGATCAGTTGTGTGTTCTCGTCGGAGAATATCGGGCTGGACGAATGCGAATCGACGCTGACGCGCCAATCATCAGGCAGGTCGGTCAGCAAAAATTCCGAATCGGACATTGTTTGTATCGTCGTGCCATCGGTCCAGTATTTGCTGGCGTCCTTGGCTTCCTTTAGTGATAGCGTCTTGTCGGCAGCGGTCGCCACCTGACGTTCCACCAAGAGAGCGCGGTCGCGCAGATACGGCGAAGCTGTTTTCATCAACGTATTGGCATGCGAGTCGGCGCGCACCCCCGGCTCGCCCTTGCCCTGCATGATGTCCGGGAAGCCCGAGAGCCAATTTATTTGCTCGATGACGAACTTGATCATCGGCATCATCTCGGGGAAAATCTTAGGCGTGATATCCTTGATATCCGAGCCTTGCTGAAGATTAACATAGCCGGCGCCGCGGAACTGGCCGTACTTCTCGTCATCAATGCCATTATCGCCGATAAACCCGAGAATGCGATCTACCTGCAGCCCGAACAGCCGCTTGGCATCGTCGAGCCACGTCGACAGCAGCATCTGCGGCTCGAGCAAGTCAACCAGTTCCGACCGGCCCCAGAACCAGTTTGCCACTTCGTTCGGCTGGATCAGCGTGTAGGGCTGCAAGCCGTCAACACCGGTAAGATTCATCTTCTTGCCGTAAGGCGCAACGATAATATCCGGCTCGATCTTTATAATAGTGGTGTAGTCCGTGTCGTCCTGGATCCACAGTTCGTGGACATCGACGACATCGGCACCTACAGTCGGTCCCATGATGGCGTAATTCGGATCGTTGTTGAGCTGCACGATGCCGCCAGGCAGCGGCCGGGTCGCACCGGACACTCCGGTCTGCAGCGCCGAGGTCGATAGCACCTGATGAAAGTAAGACTGCGGATCGGACATCGCCTGCCCGCGCATGGCGTGGCCGCGCACCTTCTCAAATAACTTCTTAGCATTGGGCAGATGGTAAATGCGCCGCCACACTTCCGGCAGCGTCATTGTCGTTGTCTCCACCATCGCCGGCTGACGATCAATCTCGTTCTCAGATTCGTTATAGACGCCGAACTGCCATGGCATCACCAGTTTCTTGTAGTAGTGCGGAGTGCCATCAGACCCTTCCGTCTGCACCCACTGCTTGAGCAGACAGGCGCCATACTTCAACGACTGGAACACGCCGAGAGCAAACATGTGATCAGTATTGGTGCGCTCCCAGGATCGAGTCAGTATCTTGCCGACCACCGCGGCGCGCTGCAGAAAGTTCTTCGGATACGATCGCTCGAAATCGATAGCAAATTTCAACTCGACGGGGCTGAACAGATGCGCCGTGGTGCGGTTGAGATGCGTCGTGAGCATATTCACCAGCGCTTTGGTGCCGTCGTAGCGCCCGGTCTCGGCAATCGCGTTCATCAACCGGCAATACGAAGCCCGCATCCCGACGCTGATGCGACACATCTCAATATGTTCATTAGCAAAAGTCAGAAGCTCGCGTTCACCGGTAGGGACAGTGATCACTTACCAC
>CAIYRG010000428.1 GCA_903928515.1 uncultured Alphaproteobacteria bacterium
AGCCTGAAAGACGCCACGATCACCACCACGCACCCCAAAGCGCATTTCGACAAACCCGGCGCTGAGGCCTTCGCGCGCGTCGAGAACGCCACTCGGCTCTCACGCTATGGCGGCGATTGCTACGGCTATGCGCTGCTGGCGATGGGCTCTGTCGACATCCTCATCGAGCAGGGCTTCGCGCATTGGGATCTCGCAGCGCTGATCGGCGTGGTCGAGGGTGCCGGCGGCATCATCACCGATTGGCAAGGCAACGCATTATACGGCGCGACGCAGAAGCCGAAAGTGAACGTGATCGCTTCCGGCGATCCGCGCGTGCACAAGGAAGCCTTGGCGCTGCTGCGGGCTTAAGGCTTCGCCGTTTCCAACTGCGCATTGATGAACGCGTCGAACGCGGCCCAGAACTGGGCGCGGATGGCATCCGTCTCCATCAGGATTTCGTGCTCGGAATTCGCGATCTCGATATAGGCGGCATCGGGCAACAATTTCGCGAGCCGGCGCGTCGCGTGGTTGAGCGTGATCCGATCATGGCCGGCATCCACGATCAAAAGCGGCGTTGTGATCTCGCGCGCATAGGACGGCCGGGTCACCAGCGCCATCGATGCCAGCGCCGCTCTGAGCCAACCAAAAGTGGGGCCGAAGACGCGCAAGAATGGTTTCTCGCGCATAATCTCTATAGTGCGCTCGTAGCGCGCCCTGTCGCTTGTCTGGCGATTGTTCTCGAAGGAAATTTCCAGCGGATCGTGCGTGGCGCCGCCCGGAACGAAACTTTGCGAGGGTTTGCGCAAATTCATGACGCGCGCCACGAAGCCGACAAGCCAGGGCGGTATGCCGCCGAAATCAATCGCCATCATCGGCGCGGTCAGGACGGCGGCGGAAATCGGCCCCGGATATTCGTGCAAGAAGCGCAGCAAGATATTGCCGCCCATGGAATGGGCCAGCGCAATCACCGGCAGCTTCTTGCTTCCGGAAGATGGGGTTTCGCGCAGCAGCGGATCGGCCACCTGCTTGAACAGCGCGACGACATCCAATTCATATTCGGCAAAATTCGCCACGTGACTGCGGTAAGCCCCGCGCCCCAGGCGTTCGGACGCCCCCTGCCCGCGCCAATCCACCGTGACGACGGTGAAGCCGCGCGCGTTCAATTCACCCGCCACCTCTTCGTATTTTTCTGCGAACTCGCCATGGCCGCCTAACAGCAAGCACACCGCGCGTGGCGCCACGCCCGGCGGCAGATGCCAGATGGCCGCGCGCAGGAAACGCATGTCCGGGGTTTGAACGCCACGGGTTTCGAAAGTGTCGCTCACCGCACGCTGTCTCCGCCGCGGGCTTCGCGGCCCGCGCGCAAGGCGGGGCCGAGCTTCATCGCTAGGTTGATATCGCCCGCGATCTTCAGCTTGCCTTGCGTGTAGACCGCCGCGGCATCCACCTCGCCCGCGATCATGCGCATGAAGGTGTCGAGCGAAACTGTGACCACGCAATCCGCGTGGCCCTTCTCAGCCACCACCGGCATGCCGGTGGCGTTCTCGGCGAAGCTGACGCGCACGGGGGCGGATGTGCCCGCAACAACGATGCAGCCATCGGCGCCGAAATCGAGCACCAGCGTGCCGCCAAGTGCCGGCGCGGTGGCGAAGCCCGCGCCCATCGTCGCGGCGATGCGTTGCACATCGGGCGACATCAAGAGACCTGAGGATGCGAACGGCAAGAACGCACGTCGTATGAGCCTGGGCGAGAATATGAGTTCGCGTGCGGTGTCCGCACATCTGCGTTCGCCAATGGATTACACATGATCGGGCGAAAAGTTCCCTTCGAACATCCGGCAAATTATCGCGGTGTGACGCGACAGAATGATGGAACCAGCGTTTACACCACGAGGGTTTGAACGAAAAGCCGTTACGCGCCGTTAGGCGCCAGTCCGTGACAGATTGAAGGGTGCCATGTCTTCCACCGATTTTCATGAATTCGTGCGCATTGCTCCCCGCAAAATTGGCCGCAAGACCGCTCTCACAAAATCACTTGCCAAGGCGGTGGCCGTACCATTGCGCGGGCCGCACACCGACACGCTGGGCGCCAGCCTTCTGGGTCTGCATCTGGCGGTGGGCGTCTACATCCTCGGCGGCTGGGCCATCCCGAACGCTGCCGTGCTCACCGTCTATGATGTGTTCGTGCCGCTGGTGATGCTGCAATGGGTGCTCAACCAGGGCTCCTGCGTGCTGAACTATTTCGAGTCCCGCCTGCGCTATGGAAGCTGGCATTGCGAGGCCAACCCTGAGGAAGGCGGGTTCGTTCGTATGCTGAGTATCTGGTGGTTCGGCTATTGCCCGAGCAAGCTCACCGCCAACGCAGCGTCCTACGCCGCGGCCAGCGTGGTGTGGCTTTTGGGTTTGGCGCATCTTTATTGGATTTGGGCCTGAGTGCGGTGCAACGAAAAACGAGCCTCTCGCGTTAATACCGCGAGAGACCAGTGTTTTTTAGGGGCTCCAGTTTTTTGGGGTATTGGGCCATGCGCCAGCAGCGCGATTTTCAAAGCTTTGCACCGAATGACTTTTCCGGGCCGGACGCCGGCCGGGGCCACCCGTACCAGGCTGTGGCCAAGGCCCGGCATATCGCGTGGGCGGACGAAGATTACGGCGCGGATCTGATCGGGATCGGCCTTTTCGCCCTTCATCTGCTAATCGTGGCTTACGTCCTGCTCGGATGGCAGGCGGAAAACCGGGTCGGGTTGCTCGCCTACCTGCTTCTGCTGCCCCTCATCGGCATGCAGTGGCTCTTCAACGGCGGTTCTTCCATCGTGAACAATGGCGAAAGCCTGCTGCGCAGCGGCCGCTGGCACGATCCCTCCAATGCCTGGGAAGGTGCCTTCTTTCGCACCCTTTTGGACAAGACGCTGCATCTGAAGGCGAGCAATCTTCAGGTGAATTTGGTGGTGGGCTTCACCATGACCATGCTGTGGATGACGGCGTTTTTCCACCTCATCATGATCCCCGCCTAGGACCGCACCTAAGGCCCGCCAAAGATAAGGACCGGCAAAAACCCGGTTCCCCTCCTTGAAGCCGTTTTTGCCCCTTCCCACGTAGGGACTGCCGGAGCGCGTTTTGCGTCCGGCGGATAAGCCCGGCTCATCCGAGCGGGCTTGCGCCAAAACTTCGCTTCTTTGGAGGTTCAACATGCGTGGTTACGACCTGTCCCCCCTATTTCGCTCCACCGTCGGCTTTGACCGATTGGCCGGTATTCTTGATTCCGTCGCGCAGTTCGACAGCGGCGTGCAGTCCTACCCGCCCTACAACATCGAACGCACGGACGAGACCCATTACCGAATTTCGCTCGCCGTCGCGGGCTTTGCCGACAAAGACCTCACCGTCGAGGTGAAAGAGGGCGTGCTCACCGTGCAAGGCAAGCGTGACAGCCTCCCTGAGCAAACCGCCAAGAGCTACCTGTACCAAGGCATTGCCGGACGCGCCTTCGAGCGCCGCTTCCAATTGGCCGAGAATGTGGAGGTGCGCGGTGCGCGGCTCGAAAACGGGCTGTTGCACATCGATCTCGAACGCCTGATCCCGGAAGAAAAGAAGCCCCGGCGCATCGACATCGCGACGGCTAAGGGCCCCACCGCGATCGCCCCACAATCGAAGGCCGCATAAAGCAGCTTCTATCTCGCTAGCTTGCAAGGGCGCGGTCTCACAAGGCCGCGCCCTTTGTCTATGGGTTCCCAAGCGTAAAGAGACGACTATGGCTTCCCCTCTCCCTGCAGGGAGAGGGAGG
>CAIYRG010000429.1 GCA_903928515.1 uncultured Alphaproteobacteria bacterium
ACGCGGCTGCTGCTGGAAGGCGTGAAGCCAGAGCGCATTCTCTGTCTCACCTATACGAAGGCGGCGGCCGCCGAAATGTCGCGGCGTCTGTTCGATCGCTTGGGAAGCTGGGCGCTGCTGTCCGAACAAGAATTGGCGAAGGCGCTGCTCGATATTGGCGCAGGGCGACGCGACGGCGAAGATTTGAAACGCGCACGGCGGCTGTTCGCGCAAGCGTTGGAAACGCCGGGCGGATTGAAGATCCAGACGCTGCATTCCTTCTGCCAGCATGTGCTGACACGCTTTCCCATTGAGGCAGGCGTACCGCCGCGCTTTCAGGTGCTTGAGGAACGCAGCGCCGCCGAATTGATGCGCCGGGCGCGCAACACGATTCTGGAACGCGCAGCCAAAGGCGAAGAGCCGATTGCGGGCGCGGTATCCATTCTGGCGACGCGGGCGCGCGATGCCCGCTTCGGCGAGATCGTGGACCTCGCCATCGGCCAGACACGCGGCAAGTTGCGCGCGGTGATGGCGCGCCATCGCAACGACACGGAAGTGTTCTCAAAGAATCTGCGCGCCCATCTGGGCGTGGCGCCAGGCCTGGACGACACAGCCGTGATGCAAGATTTCTGCGGCAGACTGAAAGGCGAGCACGGCCATTGCAAGCGTGTGATGGAATGGCTGCTGGCGGGATCGAGCAACGACCAGAAGGCGGGCGAGAGCCTGTCGAATTTCTTGCAACGCGACATGCAGCCCGATGCCATCGCCCATCTGCGCAGCGTGTTCCTGACAACCGGTGGTGAGCCGCGCAAGAGTCTGGCGACGAAAAAATCGCGCGATGCGAGCCCCGTGCTCGATGCCTATCTCGCCAAGCTGGCCGCCGATTTCCTTGCCATGGAGGATGTGCGCAAGGCAGCGGCCACCGCCACGCTCACCGAGGCCATCGTGACCGTGGCGATGAGCGTGCTGGAAATTTACGACCGGCTGAAGCGCGCACGCGCCGGGTTGGATTACGACGATCTGATCGCGCGAACCCTGGCGCTGCTCGACAAGAAAGATGCCGCTGCCTGGGTGCTCTACAAGCTCGATGGCGGGCTGGACCACATTCTGGTGGACGAGGCGCAAGACACGAGCCCCGAGCAATGGCGCATCGTGACGAAGCTGGTGGAGGAATTTTTCTCGGGCCGTGGCGTGCGCGAAGACGGCGCGAACCCGCGCACCATCTTCGCGGTGGGTGACGAAAAACAATCCATCTTCAGCTTTCAGGGCGCGGCCCCGGAAGAATTCGGGCGCAATCTGGTGGCGTTCCGCGCCCGTGCGGAAGATGCGCGCCTCACTTTCGAGGACGTACGCCCGGCCGCCTCGCGCCGTTCGGCCAAAGCCATTCTCGATTTCGTGGATGCGGTGTTCGCCGACCCGGCCGCACATGACGGTTTGACCGCAGGCGGCGGCGCACCGCGCCACGAGCCGCACCGCACCGCAATCGGGCGTGTGGAAGTGTGGCCCCTGATAAAGCCACCGCCGAAACCGGAGATCGATCCGCTCGATCCTGTCGATGCCCCGCCGCAAACCGGCGCGCATGTCGGCTTGGCCAAGATGATCGCGGAACGCGTGGCCCGCTGGCTGAAGGACGGGCTCACTTTGCCCGGCAAGGACCGGCCGCTGAAGCCCGGCGACATCATGATCTTGGTGCGGCGGCGCAATCTGTTCGCGCAGGAAATGATCCGGCAATTGATGGCGCAGGACGTGCCGGTGGCCGGTGCGGACCGCATGGCGCTGAACGAGCAGATCGCGATTGCCGATCTCGTGGCGCTGGGGCGCTTCGTGCTGCTGCCCGACGACGATTTGAATCTGGCAAGCCTGTTGAAATCGCCGCTGGTGGATGTGAGCGAGGAAGAGCTTTTCACGCTGGCGCATGGCCGCCATGGTTCGTTGTGGGCCGCGCTGGAAGCACGCCGCAATGACAATGACGCATTCAAGCGCGCGCACACGTTCTTGGCCGATTGCTTCGCACGCGCCGATTACACCGCACCGTTTGAATTTTACGCGCGCATTCTTTCCGGCGGTGGACGCGCGTCGCTCACCGCCCGGCTCAGCACCGAAGCGGCCGACGCCATCGACGAATTCCTGAGCCTGGCGCTGGCGCATGAACGCGCGCATCCGCCTTCCCTGCAAAGCTTTCTCGATTGGTTTTCGCGCGGCGCAGATGAGATCAAGCGTGACATGGACGAAACCGGCGGTGCGGTGCGCGTGATGACCGTGCATGGCGCCAAGGGGTTGGAGGCCGACATCGTGATCGTGCCGGACACGACACAGGCGCCCGCCATGGAGGCACGCTCCGGCCTGCTCTACACCGAGGATTTCGTATTCTTCGGCGTGCCGAAGGATTTGGAAACCCCGGCGGTGCGCCAAGCCAAGGTGGAGGCGCATGCGCGCGAGCTGCGCGAATATCGCCGGCTTCTCTACGTGGCGTTGACGCGGGCGCGCGAACGCCTGATCGTCTGCGGCTACGAGATGATGAGCGGCGTCAACAAAGAATCCTGGTACCCGCTTGTGCGGGCCGCTGCCGAAGCCGGTGGCTTCATCGAAGCGCTGGAAGATGGCAGCGACATTCTGGTGTTCGGTGAAGAAGCCGGAGCGCAAGCGGCGGGCACGCCTGCACCTCTGGATAGGTTGGAAACCCAACTGCCCGATTTCCTGCGCCAAAACGCGGCCGCCGAACCGCTGCGGCCACGCATCTTGAGGCCGTCGGAAGCCGTATCGGAAGATTTGGGCCTGCCGCCGCCCGTGCTGTCGCCCTTTTCCAATAGCAACACCACGCGCTTTGCGCGCGGGCTGCATCTGCATGCTCTGCTTGCGGCCCTGCCCGGCATCGCGCCTGAGCAACAGGAAGAACGCGCCCGAGCCTATTGCGCGAAAAACAAACTGAACGCAGAAGAAACCGATGCGCTAGTGCGCGAGGCAATGGCCGTGTTGCGCCATCCCGATTTCGCACAGCTCTTTACGCGCGACAGCCGTGGCGAAGTTTCCATCATCGCGGATTTGCCGGAGCTTGGCCCCGGCATTCGCGTGAGCGGACAGATCGACCGGCTGGCGGTGAGCGATACGGTCGTGATGGTTGCGGATTTCAAGACCAACCGTCCGCCGCCGGCAAACGAGGAAAACACACCCTCGTTGTATCGCGCGCAGATGGCGCTTTATCGCGCCGCACTTTCAAAACTCTACCCGCACCATAAAATCGTCTGCGCGCTGATCTGGACCGAAGGCCCCCGGCTGATGACGCTTTCCGACTCGGGGCTGGACCGGGAACTTGCGAAAATTACGTCGCGATTTGTGGGGTAAGAACCCATAAACGCCGCTGTACCAGGGCCGATTTCCTTCCCTTGACCCTGGGGGGACGCGTTCCTACATTCTCTATCCACATACCGATTTCACGAGGCGTTCCATGGCATCCGTCAAAGTCACCGATCAGAGCTTTCAGAAAGACGTGCTGGATTCGTCCAAGCCGGTCGTTGTCGATTTCTGGGCGGAATGGTGCGGCCCTTGCAAAATGATCGCCCCGGCTCTGGAAGAGCTGTCCGCCGAACTCGGCGAGAAGGTCCAGGTGGTGAAGATCAACATCGATGAAAACCCCAACGTGCCGACGAAATACGGCGTGCGCGGCATTCCCACGCTGATGATCTTCCAGCACGGCCAAGTGGCGGCAACGAAAGTCGGCGCCCTGCCGAAGACCAAGATCAAAGAATGGATCGAATCCTCGATCTAATTCGCAGTCTTCTACGAATAAAAAACGGCCCGCGTCACTCGCGGGCCGTTTTGTTTTATTAGCGGTCAACCAACCGAGCGACCGCGATAGCACAGCATTCCCAAGTCGCTACGCTCCCAGGAAAGCTAGTGCGCGGGCCGTTTTGTTTCAGCGGCAGTTTTTAGCGGCGGCGAAGCGGAAACACTGCGCGCAAAGCGGGATCGCGCAACCACAACCCGCCCCACATGACAAAGCCGAGATAGACGCCGAACAGAATGTGCGTGAACAGCG
>CAIYRG010000430.1 GCA_903928515.1 uncultured Alphaproteobacteria bacterium
CTGATATAAAGTTTATATGGTGCGCAAAGCCTCGTGCGCTTTGGCATATTCTTCGATGCCCACGCGGAAGCTATTCCAACCCGCGCCCCAGAACTTGCCGCAGCCATTACAGCGGACGCAGGCATGACGCCCTTCTAGGAGTGTCTTTTCGGGGAAGTGCAAGATGCCCTTCGCGTCCCGAAACGAAGGCTGCCCAGCGAAGAGTTCGTCCATCTCCTGCTTTGCCTTGATGTCTGCGTCTCTCATGTACCCATTTTGCTACCGGCGATTGTCGGCCGCCATAGTACTAACGGTTCAATGTGCGTTCACTTCCGAAACGCGCGTGCGGATCACGACCGGCGACCGCATGGAGCGCCTTGCAAAAGCCTCGGCCTTTTCCTTCGACAGATACGTGCGCGCGAACTGGCCGCCGGACTTGTAGGTGATGACCGCCTGCCAGTGCTCATGCTTGCGGCGACGGTCGGTGAACTTAGGCATGGAAGTGCCCTCCCTGATAGGTACATTCTAAAGAGAATATGCTTTTTCATGCAATCGCCCATCGGTTCTATGGTACAAAACTGAAGTACCACGAAGGGCAGGCGAAGAGTTGGCTATCAGCGCGACAGTTGAAGCCGGCGTTTTGGTCATCCGCATCCCGGTGCTGGTGCTCGAAGAGATGCGCGCCCGGGGGGTCATGCCCCTGATGGATGGTATCTCGACCCGGGAGCGTGAAGTGTTTGACCGGGTAGTGAGCGCGCTCTCAAACAAGGAAATCGCGCACGATCTATGTATCTCGGAAAGCACCGTCAAGTTTCACGTCTCAAACATTTTACGGAAGTTCAAAGTGGAAAGCCGAGCCGAACTCGTCTACCAATACGGAGGAAACAAAGCATGAAAGGCATCGCTATGAGACTAGGATTGCTGGCGGTTTTGATCTGTTCGTTTTCCATCGGCTGCGCGGCCCAGCAAAAGGCGACCGGAACGCTTCCGGTCACCGTGGCGCCGGCGACGCTCGTTGTCACGCTTACACCGTTGCCCAACGGAACAGTCGGCGTGGCTTACAGTGCGACAGTAGCCGCGACCGGCGGAACGCCGCCTTACACCTGGACGGCAACCGGCCTACCGCCAGGACTTACGATTTCCTCGGCCGGGATAATTTCTGGAACGCCCACCACGACCGGAACGTATTCGGTGACGGTGACCGTCACCGACTCATCGGCGCCCGTCGCTGCCGTGAAAAAGGCTTCACTGATATTTGCCGAGCCAAGCTCCAAGTAAGAATTTCGCATCAAAGGACACCATGAGCCCTATCGCATTTGTTCAGCAACACACCTACATCAGCCTCGCGGCGTTGTGGCTGTGCAGCAATATCGCGTCTTCGATGCCGTCGCCGGGACCAAACGCAAGCGGGCTCTATAAGTTTTTCTACACATTCATGGGCGCGACATTCGGGATGGTGCCGCGCCTGCTTGCTACCATGTGGCCGAGCTTCGCGCAGACGCTCGGGGTGTCCACATTGCAATCAAGTACTTCCCGTATTGCTTCACAGACCGCTGCAAAAGATAATGACGCCAACTAGCCCCTTTGAAAGGAGGCTATTTGCACTGGGATCCCACGATCAATATCGGCAACCTGATTACGATTGCGCTCGCCCTCATTGCCATCGTCTTCGCCTGGCGGGATATGGACTGGAGAATCAAGAATCTCGAAACATGGCGAAGAGAACAGATTGCAGGGCTTGTTGCGCGCGCGCAGTTGGATGAGAAATTCCAGAGTGCGGTAACCGAGTTCAAGGCTGCGATTGCCGGGCTCAACGTGACCGTGGCAGCCATGGACAAAGAGTACGAGCGCCGGATTCTCGGAGCGAAGTGAGA
>CAIYRG010000431.1 GCA_903928515.1 uncultured Alphaproteobacteria bacterium
ATTACAGTGAGATACGTAACGGTAATCTATTGCACAGGTTCCCCCTGCGCCGTCCACGCACAAATGTGTGTCTGGCGTGCAAATGCCCTACGCGGGGAGGAGCGGCCAGTCGCAGCGTGCGTTCTTCGATGACGGCCTATTTCGGCGGCGAGGCGAAGATCTGTTTGCCGGAATTGACGTCCAGATCGGCGTTGTTCTGGGCGCAGTCGAATTCCACCGGCTCCCAATCGCGATGCCGGCGATAACGCGTCACGAAGGCGTAGGGCTGGGTGAGCACGGCCGGAGCATCCAAAACGGTATCGATGGTGAGCACGTCAGGCGCTGTGAGGTGGAACCGCTCGGTGACGTGTGAGCCCGCCCCTTGTGCGAGTCCGGATATGAATTCGTTGCCTTCATCGATGCCGATCGTATCGACGACGAGCGTTGCATTCTGGCCTTGGCCTTCCCAGTGACCGATGGAATTGCCCTGAAACGTGTCGACGAGATCGTCGACGCTATCGTGCGCGCGACCGTCGGTGTAGATGTGGCGCACCGAACCTTCCACCTGCACCAAAAACACTTGTCCCGGCTGATAGCCGAACTGAAAGATCGTCTCGGCGCTGCCCATGTCGCCAGGCAGTCCGCGCGTTACACAATGCAGATTGCGGCTGGGCTTGTCGCCGCCGGTATCATCAAGCTTTTTCACGATATCGAACTTGGCCTGAACCTCGGGACGAATTTTCACCGGTGACTTTGTGGTGGGCGGGCCGTTTTCGCCGTTCACGCGAAACGGCTGCCAGGTGCCCAGCCAGTCCGGCAATTTGGCAATGGAGGCCCAAGTGCCGCCGGGAAGTGTCGCGGCATTCGCCGGGGGTTTGGGAAAATGGGAGGCGTCAACGGCCCCCGCATCCTGCGGTTCGGCAGCAAACGCGGCGTCAAGCAGAACGGGAAGACAAACCACGGCCGCAATGCCGCAAGACCGCGAAAAAAACCGCAAAGACATCGAATTCTCCCAGGGCGAGGCGTGGCTTGATCACGCTCTTCATGACATCGCCTTGGGTTCTACCATTTTCGCGGAGCGTCTTCCAAGGCCGTTTGCTTGCGCATTCGCGATCAAAGTTCGAAGGAATACATCCGTACAAAGATGAATAAGGGGCTTAAAGATTGAGCCCCTTGTCCTTGAAGTGCGTACCGGCGGATTGGGTGGCCTTGGCGATGGCAGCGCGGACCCAGGCAATTCCGGCGCGTTGAATTTCGCCGACCATGTCCGGTGACTCGGACACATATTTCTTGCCGATGTCCGAACGGTAGAATTGCGCCAAGGCGCGCAGCTCGTCTTCGCTGAAATGCCTTTCGTAAACTTTCGCGAGCAGCGTGGCGTACGCGTCCTCGCTGGATGTCATTTGCTGCTGCACCTCGTCGAGGAAGGTTTTCACGGTGGTCTCGTCGAGATCGGGGTTCTGCCGATGCACCCGTGCGGAGACCTCTGGGATCATCTTGTCGATCATCTTCATGGCGGGGGCGGTGAGATCGGCGGCGGCCACCACAGCGATGGCGGCGGCAAGATGGGAATCCGGCGCGCTATCGGCATCTGCCGCGCGCACGGGTTCTGGAGCGAGCGCCAAGAACGCCGCACAGAAGAGAACCAGAAAGGGGGTGAGCGCGAACGCATTGGATGAGCGAAACATCGGACCTCCGCAAAGCAAACAGCTTCACCCGCTGCTGTATTTGAGGC
>CAIYRG010000432.1 GCA_903928515.1 uncultured Alphaproteobacteria bacterium
GGCACCTGGGTTCCCTTCCCTTCGTGATCCTTAGCGGATCGCGAAGCCGGGAATGACGGTGTTATCTTGGTGAGAGTGATGATGGGTTTGCCGTTTGATCGTCGTTCGATGTTGTGTGGCATTGGTGCGTCCGTGCTCGCGCCGAGGTTGGCGTCTGCAAAAGAAAAACGCCTCACGCTGTCGGGTAGCATGAAGCAGGGCGGGCTTGTGGTGGGACGCGCAGCAGGGGCTTCGCAGGTCAATTTGGACGGCAAGAAGCTGCGCCTGGCCGAAGGCGGCCTGTTCGTATTCGGGATTTCTTACGATCAAACGAAGTCGTCGGAGATCGTCGCGCATTTCACCGATGGTGAAACCGAAACGCAAAGCCTTAAGCCTGAGATTCGCCATTACGACATTCAGCGCATCAACGGCCTGCCGCAGGACCAGGTGACGCCACCGCCCGATATCCTGGCGCGTATCCAACGCGAAAGTGCGCTCGACGCCGAGCGCATGCAGATCGATTCCGATGGCGTCGGTTTTGGCCAAGGCTTCGAATGGCCGTTGCCGGGCATCATCAGCAGTATCTATGGCAGCCAGCGCATCCTGAATGGCACGCCGATGTCACCGCATCTGGGGGTCGATGTGGCAGCCCCTCAAGGCACGCCGATCCGTGCGCCTGCCGATGCTGTGGTGACGCTGGTCGACGATCAATATCTCAATGGCGGGTTCACGATTCTCGATCACGGTCACGGCGTGTCGACGAACTACGTACACCAGATCAACATCCGCGTGAAAGAAGGCGACCGCGTCACGAAAGGCCAGATCATGTCGGAGGTCGGCACCACGGGCCGCGCGACGGGCCCCAATCTGCATTGGGGCATGAACTGGTTCACGGTGAAGCTGGATGCGTCGTTGGCGACGGCCACCGCTCTGCCACCGAAAGCGTGAAGCTTGCGCTCTCATCCTTCGACAAGCCGGAGCGCAGCTTTTGTAAGGCAAGCGCAGCTTTTCTAGTTCGCTACGCTCACAGAAAATCTAGCGAAAGAAAAGGGCCGGCTCCAACGGAGCGGGCCCTTCGCAATTCTTCAGCCAGTGATTAGCGGGCGTAATCGATGCCCTGCTTCACTTCGTGGATCGCATCATCGACGAGGCTGATCGCCCTTTCGCGATGACCGCCCTTGTTGGCTTCGGCATCTTTCAATTCACCGCGCGCGGATTGCAGATATTCCAGAGCGCGATCCATATGCGTCTGCGCGGCAAGGGCTTCACCGATGAACACGCCGGCAGCCATCGTCGATGCCAGCGCCAGAACCGTCAAAACAGACTTCTTCGAAACCATGTCTCTCTCCCTCAAAATGAACGGGGCCGTTGATCGCCCTGCTTCGCAGCTTACCGCTGTTTTGCCGCGATTTTATGTCTTCGCGTGTATTCTATCGTGCATGTGCAAATTGCGATTGTGCAGCGTGGCTTTGGGGCCATTTCTGCGCCAGCATGACGGCGATTCGTCTGCGGATATGGACGCTTTCTTTCCATTACTTTTTGTTTAGCTTGTAGCGCGAACCATGCCGGGGGGGCACATTCATGGCCAATGCGATGGTGATCGATCTTTCGCACCACAATGCGTCGGTCGATTTCGTGAAGCTCAAGGCCGCGGGCGTGGTGGGTGTCATCCACAAAGCGACGCAAGGCACGACCTACACCGATCCGATGTTCGCATCCCGCCGGACGCAGGCGCAGGCTGCTGGGCTGTTATGGGGTGCGTACCATTTCGCCTCAAACGAAGACCCGGTTGCGCAGGAAAACTATTTCCTCTCGAAAGCCGAGCCGGCGCGCGGCGATCTGGTGGCGCTCGATTTCGAACCCAACCTCCCGAATAGTTCGATGTCGCTGGGCCAAGCGAAGGCCTATCTTCAACGCATTGAGGCCGATCTCGGCCGCCGGGCAGTGCTCTACACCGGCTCGCTGGTGCGCGATCTTCTCGGCACCCAAGTGGATTCTTATCTCGGCCAGCATCGTCTGTGGTGGGCGCAATATGCGAATGCGGCAGTCATTCAGGCGAGCTGGACGAAATATTGGCTTTGGCAACATTCCGACGGCTTCCACGGCGCGCCGCCTTTGTCGGTCGATGGCGTGGGGCCGTGCGATTGCGACACCTATGACGGTACACCGGCACAATTGCGTGCCGAGTGGGCGTCTTAGTTCACGTCAGCTGACGAGTTTACGTGAGTTGGGAAGACGGCAGCGACATGCGGATGGTCACGCCATCCGGCTTCCAATTGTGCGCGATCTTGCCGCCGAACTGGCCTTCGATGCTGCGGTTGATGAGCAGCGTGCCGAAGCCCGTGGTGCTGGGCTTTTCGGGCGTATGCGCGCCGCGTTCGTCCCAAACAAAGTCCACAAGGCTGTCGGCGTGCGACCAGTTGATGTTGATCGTGCCGGAAGGCTGACTTAGCGCACCGTATTTTGCCGCGTTGGTGGCGAGTTCGTGCAGCACCAGCGCCAAGCCGGTCACGGCGCGCGATGACACATCGAGATCGGGGCCTTCAATCCGCACGCGGTCTTCGAAATTCGCCACCGCATAGGGCGCCAAAATTTCGCGCACCAGGGTGCGTATGCCGATGGCGGACGTGCCTTCGGCATTGGCGCGCAAGCCCGGCTGCACCAATTCATGGGCGCGCGTCAGCGCCGCGAGACGTCCCTGAAGGGCGACGGCCATGTCTTTGGGCGTCAGGGCGGAACGTGCGCTCAACGCCACGAGGCCATTGGTGAGCGCGAACAGGTTTTTCACGCGGTGGTTCAGTTCACGCAGAAGCAGCGAGCGCTGTTCTTCCGAGCGCTTGCGTTCGCTGATGTCCTGGAACGTGCAGATCGCGCCGCGCAATTCCCCATCGCGTATCCATGGCCGCGCCCAATATTCCACCGGCACGGGCAGGCCATCGGCGCGAAAGAACACATCGTCGGCGATATGCGCGGGCTCGCCCGTCTGGGAGCATTTGTAGATGGAGCAATCGCTTTGATGATGCGGTGCGCCGTCCGCGCGGCTATGATGGATAAGGCTGTGGACGTTGCGGCCAAGGACATCTTCTTTGTGCTGGAAGCCGAGAAGACGCAGGAATTCCGCGTTGCACATGCGCAACGTGCCGTCGGCCGCGACGGTGAAGAAGGCGCTACCCGCCGAATCCAAAATCTCTTGCAGCTCGGCTTTGGCGTTGCGTAACGCTTCATCCGAACGTGCGCGCTCGATGGCGAGAGCCGCGGTTTGCGCGATATCGGACATCCACGCCACGTCGTCTTCGGTGGGCGAGCGTTGTTCGCGATAATAATTGGTGAAGGTGCCAAGCACCTTGCCGTCGGCACTGACGATGGGAATCGACCAGCAAGCGCGCAATCCATAAATTGCCGCGATCTCGCGGAAGTCGGCCCATAACGGGTCGGTCTGGATGTCGGTTACGAACACAGGCCGGTTGCGCGCCGCGGCTGTACCGCACGAGCCGGCGCCGTCACCGATGGCCATACCGTGGACTGCGTCGCTATAGGCCTGAGGAAGACTGGGCGCCGCGCCATGCAGCAAATGCTTGCCATCGGCATCCAGGAACAGGATGGAGGCCAGCATATGGCCGTCGTGCGCGGCTTCGGCCATGTGAATGAGGTCTGTCAGAACTTCGGACAAGGAATCGCCGGCCGCAATACGGGCCAAGACAGATCGCTCGCCTTCGACGGCGGTCAACGCGTTCAAGATGTGGTGCTTTCTATGGCTTTAGCGTTATCGGAATTATGAGAACAAATCTGCAATCGAGAAACGCTAGCCCAGGCCGATCCTAGGGGCACTTGTCAGCGGGAACAAGCGCGAACGCCTCGCACCCAAAGTTCCCTATCAAACATAGCGTTCAGCCATAGGCCCGATAGAAATAATAGACGGCGAAACTCGCGCCGGCGGCCGTGATGATATGGCGTAAAATTTCACTTGGGATCAGCCGCGCGATATAGCCGCCGCAATACCCGCCAATGATGGCGCCCGCCATCATTGTCAGCGCAACGTTCCAGCGCACGATGCCCATGCACATGAACAGAATTGCGGCGACGCCGTTGATGAAGCACACCAGGAAATTGCGCTGTGCGTTGGCAAGATGCGTGTCATGTTCGCCGCCCAACGCCATCGCCGACATCAGGATGATGCCGACGGCGGCGCCGAAATATCCGCCGTAGACGGCAGAGAAAAATTCGAGCGAGAGCAGCAATTTTGTTCGTTTCGCGTGCGGAGACGCAGCGAACACTTTGCGTACGAGTGGCCGCGAAAATGTGAACAGCAATGTGGCGACCGACAACAGCCAAGGCACAGCTTTGAAGAACACCGCATTGCCCGACACGAGCAGCAGCAATCCGCCGATCAGGCCGCCGAGCGATACGACGGCAACACGCACACGCATACCGCCGAGCCGCGATTTGATTTCCGGCAAATACGCCTGCACTGCGCCGATATTGCCGGGCCACAAGGCAACGGTGTTGCTGGCGTTGGCGGTCACCGGTGGCAGGCCCAAGGCCAACAGCACGGGGAAGGTGAACAGCGTGCCGCCGCCGACCACGGCGTTGCAGGCCCCCGCCAAGAAACCGATCCCGGCCAGAAGCACAATTTCAAACAGGCTCAACGGAAAACATCCTTCAAACGCAAGGCGGGCAGCGGGTGGTCAGCGGGCGTTCGGCGGCGGCATGGTTGCTTGCACGCTCGGACGCTCCAGCATGAAGTCGATATAGCGCGAAAGGCTCTTCGATTTCGCCACCATCTCGGCGCTCTCCGGTCCCAGCCGCATGTAATAAAGAATGGGGAACAGGAACGCATCGGCGAGCGTGAAATCCTTATCTGCGATGTGACCGTCGCCGATGGTCTTGTCGAGAATGTCGAATATGCGCGGCAGCTTGGGCAATGCCGCGTCAATGCGCGCGCGATCGGGTGCGCCGTCGGGCGTGCCTGGGAAAATATAGGCGATGAGATATTGGCGCATCAGCACGGGATCGACCGAGGTGTTGACGATCGAAATCCATTGTTCGATGTGCGCGGCTTTCACGGGATCGCCGGGGATCAGCGCCGGGCCGCTGAAAACGCGATCCATGTAACTGCAAATGGCTTTGGATTCGCACACCACGACATCGCCATGGCGTATGGCCGGAATCTTTCCTAGAGGGTTCACCGCTTTGATCTCGTCGCATTGCGGACGCAGCGCTGTGAGTGTGTAAGACACGCCCTTTTCTGCGGCCGCGATGCGGACCGTCCAGACATAGTTGCTCTGCGGCGCGCCCAAGATTTCCAAACCCGGCATGACGATCTCCCCGCTATGCGCGAACCTTTGTGTCCCGTGACGGGAACCGGTTTCCACCAAATGCCACGATCGTGGCATGGCACAATCGTGACATGGATGGCGTCTTAGGACCGCAGAGTTTCACGGCAGGATTGCGCGTGTCCACAACCGGGCGCGGCCTGTCGCCACCCTTTGGGGGGGCTAGATTCCCCTTTGCCGGGAGCAAAAGCTCCACTAGCCTGTCTTCAGTCTAAACGGCGGGCAGAAGGATAGTCCGCATGAAAAAGGGCTCGCTTTACAGTTCGTCTCTGCGCTCGCGGTCCACACCTTCGGCGTCGCCTGCGCCGCGCTTGCCGTTGCGCAAACGCTGGCTCGCCGCCCTCCATTCCTATGACGCAAAGCATCAGCGATTTGTCCATTTCGGCGCCAGCGTGTTGTTCGCCGCCGTGGCCGTGATGGCGTACGCGCTCCTGTCGCCCAGCGCGCAGCATCTGAGCCAAACGGACATCAACGATTCCGTTCTCTACACGTTGAAGCATCAGCCGCGCGCGCCGGACGCCACGGCGATTGCCGCGGCGATTATCCGCCCGTCTGTTGTTCGCGTGAACGGCTACAATTCCAAGAAAGGCGACGATAAGGACAAGCCCGGCGACAAGGCGAAGGCCGATGTCGCGCACAACGCGAAGCCGGGCGACAAGGATGCTCAGAAGGACGCGAAAGATGACGACGAGCCCGATTCCGTGGGCTCAGGCGTTATCATCGACGACAAGGGAACGATCCTCACCAATCTGCATGTCGCGGCGTCCGCCGAGCATTTGAAAGTGATCTTCTCCGACGGCACGGTATCGGATGCCGAAGTGGTGGGCGCGCAACCCGAGGACGATCTGGCGGTGCTGCAACCGAAAACCCTTCCCGACGACATGAAGCCCGCGACACTGGCCTCCACCAAAGGGCTGATGCCGGGCGACATGGTGGTGGCGACAGGCTTTCCCTTCGGCATCGGCCCATCCGTATCTGCCGGCGTCGTGTCGGGCTTGAAGCGCGAATACATGTCCGAAGGCAAAACCAAATTGAAGAACCTGATCCAGTTTGATGCGGCGGCCAATCCGGGCAATTCCGGAGGACCACTCGTCAACAAGGAAGGCGAAGTGGTGGGGATCGTCACCGGCATTCTCAACCCGACAGGCCAGCGCGTGTTTGCCGGTATCGGGTTTGCGGTGCCGATCGAGAACGCGGCCGCCGCAGCCGGCATGAGTCCGTTCTAGTTTCTCCTGGCCGCATGTCTTGCGGCGATCAAAACATCCTAAGCCCAACGAGGCCTTATGAGCACGATTCCCCAAGGTGAAGCTGTTGCGTCCCTGATGGAACGCGTCCTGTACGAAGTGAAGAAGATCGTCGTCGGCCAGGATCGCTTTCTGGAGCGCGTTCTCGTGGCGCTGCTTTCGGGAGGGCATCTGCTAGTGGAGGGCGTGCCCGGCCTGGCCAAGACGTTGACGGTGAACACGCTGGCGAAAACCGTGCATGGCAGCTTCCGCCGCATCCAGTTCACGCCCGATCTGGTTCCGGCCGATCTCGTCGGCACGCGCATCTACAACCAGAAGAGCGGCGAGTTCGCCACCTCGCTCGGGCCCGTCTTCTGCAATCTGTTGCTGGCCGATGAAATCAACCGCGCGCCCGCCAAGGTGCAGTCGGCGTTGTTGGAGGTGATGCAGGAACATCAAGTGACGATCGCGGGCGAAACGCACAAAGTGCCCGAGCCGTTCCTGGTGATGGCGACGCAGAACCCGATTGAAACCGAAGGCACCTATGCGCTGCCCGAAGCGCAGGTCGACCGCTTCATGATGAAGGTGTTGGTCGATTATCCCACCGAGGAAGAGGAATACGTGATCGTCGAGCGCGTGACAGGTGGCCCGCGCGATGTCGGCGTGGTCTGCACCACCGAGCAATTGGCCGCTCTGCAGAAGGCGTGCCGCAGTTGCTATGTCGATCCGTCGATCATGCAATATGCGGTGAAGATCGTCGCCGCGACGCGCAATCCCGACAAGGCGGGCATTCCCGATCTCGCACCGTATGTGCTGTATGGCGCATCACCCCGCGCCACCATCTCGCTGATCGAAGGTGGGCGCGCGCTGGCCTTCCTGCGTGGCCGCGACTACGTGCTGCCTGAGGACGTGACCGACCTTGTCGCCGATGTGCTGCGCCACCGCGTGGTGTTGTCTTACGAGGCGCTTTCGAACGGCATGAGTGCGGATCAACTTGTCGCCCGCATCATGTCGCACATCGCTCCGCCCGCGAAACCTTTGGAAACGCATGCCCGATACGCAGCGAACGCCTGAGGCGATCCTTCGCCGTTTGGAGTGGACCGTTCTCAAGAAATTGGACGGGCTTCTCCAGGGCGATTACCGCACCTTCTTTCGAGGCTTTGGCCTCGATCTCGCGGACCTGCGCGAGTACCAGATGCACGACGACGTGCGCCATATCGATTGGAACGTCACCGCGCGAATGGATGTGCCCCATGTCCGCCAATACAACGAAGACCGCGAAGTCACCGCCTGGTTCCTGCTCGATCTCAGCCCTTCGGTGGATTTCGGTTCGGAGCACGGCAAGAAGCGGGCTATCGCCACGGAATTCACCGCCTCACTTGCGCGGCTGCTCACCAAACACGGCAATCGCGTCGGCGCGATGTTCTACGGCAGCGCGGTGGATGCGATCATACCGGCGCGCACCGGCCGCCAGCACGTGCTCCACATTCTCGACGCGCTGATGTCGCGGCCTGAGCTGCCTATCGCGCCCGCTACTGATCTTGCCGATTTCTTGAAGACCGCACTTTCCGTGATTAATCGCCGTTCCATCGTGTTCGTGCTTTCCGATTTCATTTCTACGCCGGGGTGGGAAAAGCCGCTTGGCGTTATGGCGCGCCGGAACGAATTGTTGGCCGTGCGGCTGTTCGATCCCTTGGAAATGGAATTGCCCGATATGGGCCTGTTCGTGATGCAGGATGCCGAAACCGGCGAGCAGGTCTTCGTGGATACGCACAACAAAGGTTTCCGCAAGCGCTTCGCGGCCGCCGCCGAGAAACGCGAATATGATTTGCGCACGGCGTTTGGCCGTGCGGGCGTGGACGCCATCGAAATGTCCACCGAGGACGATGTGCTGGATTCGCTGATGCGCTTTGCGCACTTACGCAAGCAGCGTTCGCGCATGTCCGGTGGTGGCACGCGTGCGCCGAAAGCGGCGACGGGAGCATTTTAATGCACAATCTCTTCGCCAATTGGCCCATCACCTTTATCTGGCTGGACCTGCTGTGGCTTCTACTGCTCGTGCCTTTGATGGTCTTTGCGTATGTCGCGCTGCTGCGGCGGAAGAAGAAGGCCGCAGTGCGGTTCGCCAATCTGCCGATGGTCAAAGAGGCGATGGGCAACACCGGCCGCATCCGCCGCCATATCCCGCCGGTGCTGATGCTGATCGCGCTCACGCTGATGATCCTGGCGATCGCGCGCCCCGAGGCCGTTGTGACGCTGACGTCCGCACGCGCCACCATCATCATGGCGATGGACGTGTCGGGCTCGATGCGCGCCACCGATGTCGAGCCGTCGCGCATTGAGGCCTCTCAGGCGGCCGCCAAATCCTTCATCGACCAAAAGCCGCGTGATGTTGCGGTGGGCATTGTGGCCTTCGCGGCAACGGCACTTCTGGTGCAGACGCCGACGTTGAACCGCGACGACCTCAAAGCCACCATCGACCGCTTCGAGTTACAGCGCGGTACAAATATCGGCGGCGGTATTCTGGTGGCGTTGCAGACGATTTTCCCCAACGAGGATTTCGACCAAGGCCCGCCCGATCCCTTCGCGGGCCCCGGTGGTCCGTCTGCGCGCTTCGGCCGGCGCGGCGAGGGCAGGGCCATTGGTGAAGGGCCAGACACACGGCAAAAGGCCGAAAACAAACCAGCGGTGCCGCCGGGCTCGTATCAGAACGCCATCATCATCCTGCTCACCGATGGCCAGCCGACCACTGGGCCCGATCCGGCCGATGCCGCGCGCATGGCGGCCAAGCACGGCGTGCGGGTTTTCACGGTCGGCTTCGGTTCGCGTGCCGGCGATGTGGTCGGTTTCGGCGGCCGTTTCATGCGAACGGAACTGGACGAGGATCTGCTCAAGAACATCGCCGATCAGACGCACGGGCAATATTTCCCGGCCTCGTCGGAGGCGGAATTGAAGAAGATCTATTCCGATGTGAATGCACAGATGATCAAGGAAACCAAGCAAACCGAAATCACGGCGTTCTTTGCCGCCGTCGCGTTCCTCTTTGCGCTGGCATCCACGGTGCTATCCTTCCTTTGGTTCAACCGCGTTTTCTAAACATCCAGTGTACCAGCGGGGGCTCGGTGGAAAATTTCGACGGTCTGAGCGAGGCGCTTTTTGCTTTACGCTACACGCTGAAGCATCTCGGTCTTCTGGTTTGGGCCGGTTTGGCGTGGTCAATCATCCTCATTGCCTATCCATGGCTGATGCTGCACGCACTCGCCTATGGTGGGGGGGCATATCCCGACATTCTTCGCAATCATTGGTCCGGCACAAAAGGCGGGGTCGGCTTTTAGGCTTGCGATGCTTGTTGTTTACGGTTCGCGGGTCCCACTGTGGATGGTGGCAACGTCCGCCGTCGCAGTCGTGTTTCATCGCGCCGTCGTGGAGGAATACCGACCAAGATTTCCTATCGCTCCGTTGAACCGGAGATGGATCGGCTATTTCTGGAAGACCTTCTTTTTCTTTCTTATTGCAGGTGGTGTGAACTCCACGAGTGGCAGCTTTGGTTTCGATTTCTTCCTCCGCTGGATCATTCTGGGCTTTGTCAGCCTTTGCGCACTGGGCTTACCCGCAATTGCGGTGGGTGATAGCACTATGGACTGGGGGCGGTCAGTGCGAGCCACAATGCATTTGTGGCCCTCTTACACCGGGGGATTCCTACTGGCGCTGCTTCCATATTACCTGGCAGCGATGAGCATCGGCCGTTCGCTGCGATTGGTTCCTCCAGAGCTTCAAGACCGGGCTATTCTGCTCGTCGGAGCTCCTGACTATTTTCTCGAACTTGCCGCGGTCGCGTCTGCTGCCGTCTATCTCTCTCGCGCCTACCAAATGTTGTCGCCGACTTATCGGCGTTTCCCTTGATTGGCGAGCGCCGCACGTTTGGCAATTCCCAATACGCATGCCATATGGCAACCTTCTTGCTGAACTAGATCGGTAGAAATTGATGCTCACGCTTTATCACGGTGACACCGCCGTTTGCGCCGCCAAGGTGCGCCTCACACTCGCGGAAAAAAACATTCCGTGGGAAAGCCAATTGGTCGACATGTCCAAGGGCGGCCAGTTCGATCCCGAATACATGAAGCTCAATCCCAATGCGGTGGTGCCCACGCTGGTGCATGACGGCCAAGTGCTCACCGAATCCACCGTCATCAACGAATATCTGGATGACGCGTTTCCCGAACATCCGTTGCGGCCGGCCGATCCGCTCGGTCGCGCGCGCGTGCATTGGTGGACCAAGCGCGAAGACACGATTCACGCGGGTATCAACACCGTCAGCACCGCGATTGTGTTCCGCCCCGATCTGCTTACCAAAACGCCTGAGCAGCGCGCCGCGCGCATCGATTCCATTCCCGATCCGCTGCGCCGCGCGAAGTTCTACGAATTGGTGGAGAACGGGCTTGCCTCGCCGGTGTTTCGCGATGCGCTCGTGGTGTTCGCAAAGCTGTTCAAGGATATGGAAAAGGCTTTGGCGCAGGGGCCGTGGCTGGTGGGGCAGGATTTCACGCTCGCCGATGCCGGGCTTGCGTCGTTCTTCTTCCGTCTGAAGCAGTTGGAATTGTCGGGCATGTGGACCGAGCATTTTCCGCGCGTGAGCGAGTGGAACATGCGCATGCAAGCGCGTCCCAGTTTCAAAGTGGCCATCCTCGATTATCTGCCGCCGCGCGTTCTCACGAGCTACGACAAACACAGCGTGGGAACATGGGCGAAGGTGCAAGGCACGTTCGCGGAAGTCTTGCGCGAGGCCTAAGGCTTTAACCGTAATGCGGCGTTGGAATGTAGTACGCGGCGTTACTTGTGTGTCGGCCGCTCTCTGATTCACGCGTGCGGGCAGCGCTCTCGTGGAAATTCCCCCTGCCACGGAAAAAATCTCTGCTAAATTTATGACACCGCGTTAACGCGCGGATCGGACCCGTGGGGGGTGCGAAATTGCCGTTGTGCCGCCGAAGTTTTTCGGCGTGAGCGTTCGTCCGCATGTGTCAGCGGACGTTGCCTGCGTGCGCGCGGTTTCATCATCGCGCGTGGGTGCGCCCGGCGTTTCGTCATTCCATCGCAGGCCGAAGAACCGCTGCTAAAGCGGAAAAACGGGGCGAAACGCGCATGGACAGTCAGACGATCTACTTTCCCTTTGTGCGTCCGCCGCATTTGGGCGCGGACCACCTTGTGCTCGAACACGCAGCCGAGTTGCACCGCCAGGGCTTCAACGTGCGCGTGCTCTATCTCTCTGACGACGGTGGCCATTCAAAGTTCACGCTTCCCGTCTGTCTCAAGAAGGACCATGTGCTGCGAGATCGCGACATCTACGCGCTTGGCGATCTGCCCTTCGCGGTGCTCTCGCCATTGCGCGTATTGAATTGTGTGCGGCTGTCGCTGAACAATTCGCTTCTCCGCTTGGAAGCCTTCCCGACGGCAAGCGCGATCAACACCTATCCGTTTGCGGCCATTGTCGCGCCAAGCGAATTTGCTGCGCGCCGCCTTCGCGAATTGGGGGTGACGCATGAACTGAAATCGCTGCACCCCATGGTGCCGCTGGATTTCAAGCCGGCGGAGAAGACGCTCCAAATCGTCTACCGGCCCAATTATCGCGATGCTGAGTTGCGGGATTTGCGCGGGGAATTCGTTGCCGTTTATCCGCGCTTCGCAAGCGTGCCGTGGATTCCCCTCATCGGATTGACGCGGGGCGATTGCGCCGCGCTGCTGGCGCGCAGCGCGGTCTATGCTGCTTTACCGCAGGTGGATTCCGTGGCGCTCACCACACTGGAGGCGATGGCGTCGGGCTGTCGCGTGGTGGGCTATTCCGGGTTGGGTGGCGGCGATTTCGTCGGCGGAGCTGGCGGCGCTTGGATCACCGAGGGCGATCACGTTTCTTTCTGCCGCAAATTGCTCGAGGCCTGCCAGGACGCCTTGCGCGAGGGCGTGGCGCTGTCGACGGTCGCTCAAATGCCCGTAGCGCCCGAGCCATCGCGTGAGGAGACGGCCAAGCTGTTTCAACACGGCGTCGCTGCACTCTACACCGGTTACATGGGGGCCGATCCCGCACGCTTCCTGCGCTGATCGGAATCGGTTTCGGCTGCGGTGACCACGCGGTATCGTAGAGGCGAAACTCTGCGATAAATGCCGCGATGCCCGCGCCGCCGGAAAATTCCAAATCGTTGTTCGCGCCGTCCGTGACGGATGCCGAATATGCGCAGATCGTCCGGCTGACGCCGCTGGTGTCCATCGACCTGCTTATCAAAGATCCAACCGGCCATACGCTGGTGGGTTTGCGGCGCAATGCGCCGGCCAAGGGCTCCTATTTCGTGCCCGGCGGAGTGATCCGCAAAAACGAAACGCTGGATGCCGCGTTCGCCCGCATCCTGAAAGTGGAAACGGGGCTGGTCGCCTCGCGCCGTGAGGCCCGGATATACGGTCTCTATCAGCATTTTTACGCCGAGAACCGGTTCGACGATCCCAGCTTCAACACGCATTACGTCGTGCTGGCGCACGAACTCGTTCTGGATTACCGGCCCGTGATCCAGCTGGATTCCCAACACAGCCGCATCGCTTGGCTGACGGGGAAAGACATCCTCGCCGCACCCGACGTGCACGAAAACACGAAGGCGTATTTTCGCTAGCTTTTCTTATGAGCGTAGCGAATTAGAAAAGCTGCGCTTGCGCTAGCTTCAGCTAAAAATCGTAACCCATTCACCTAATGGCTGGCGGGGCTCACGACAAACGCCGTTATTGCGCTCCACCAACGCCTGGAAGTGCATAAATCTACGCACTACCACTCTTAGGTCTATTGCAATCTGAACCGAATATGAACGTTTGCGTCAGGCTCAGTTCAAAAGAGCCCAGGCAATTTCCGGCTATAAATCTTGAGTATTTTTAGTGACGTTGATGCAGTCAATTGTTGATGCAATCAATTAAGGTAGGGGCTGAACATGAATAGGAAACTTCTAGTTGTA
>CAIYRG010000433.1 GCA_903928515.1 uncultured Alphaproteobacteria bacterium
CACATGCCCTATTGCGATCATAACGCGACTGCGCCGTTGCGCCCGTCTTGCCGGGACGCGATCACGCATGCGCTGACCGTCACGGGCAATCCGTCTTCGGTGCATGCGCATGGCCGTGCGGCGCGCGCGATCGTGGAAAACGCGCGGGAACAGGTGGCACGGCTGGTTGCCGCGAAGCCCGATCAGGTGATCTTTACCAGCGGCGCCACCGAAGCCAATGCGCTGGCCTTGTGGGGCGCGGTGGAAGGCGCCATCGATCAAGGCGAGACGGAAAAAGTGGCACGCATCACGCGGCTGTTTGTCGGCGCCATCGAGCACAGCTCCGTGTTGAAGTCAGCGCAGGCGGTTGCCGAACGGGTCGCGGGCGTGCGGCTTGAGACGGTACCGGTGACAGTGGAAGGCGTGCTGGATGTCGAGGCGCTTCGCATCGCGTTGCGCGAGGGCAAGGGCCGCGCCCTGGTGGCGGTGATGGCGGCAAACAACGAAACCGGTGTGGTGCAGTCCATCGCGGATATCTCAGCGCTTTGCCGGGAGGCCGGCGCGCTGTTGCTGGTGGATGCGGTGACGGCCGCAGGCAAGATCGATCTCGACGCGGGACTTTGCGATTATCTGACGCTTTCGGCGCACAAGCTCGGCGGACCCCAGGGCGTCGGCGCGCTGGTGGTGCGCGATGGTGCACCGCTTGTTCCACAACTGACCGGCGGCGGGCAGCAAAAGGGCCTGCGCGCTGGAACCGAAAATCTGTCTGGCATCGCCGGGTTCGGCGCGGCGGCAAAGGCGGTTCTGGCGGATGCCGGCGAGCGCGCCCGTATTGCCTCGGTTCGCGCTCATTTCGAGCGTGCGCTCCGGGCAGCGCTGCCGCGGATCGTGATCTTTGGCGCCGGCGCGCCGCGGCTGGACAACACCTCCAATGTCGCGCTGCCTGGACTGACCTCTGAGAATATCGTCATCGCGCTCGATCTCGACGGCGTGATGGTCAGCTCAGGCTCCTCCTGCTCATCGGGCAAGATTGCGCCTTCGCATGTGCTATCCGCGATGGGCGTGGCCGACGAACTCGCCGGAGCATCTATCCGCGTCAGTTTCGGCTGGGATTCGACCAATGAAGATGCGAATGCCGTCGTGGCGTCGCTTGTGAAACTTGCGTCACGGGCTCGCGCCCGTGCGGCCGCGTGAGGATAGACATGTCGTCCGCTGCACTCGAAACCAAGGAAACCGTCGCCGGACTGGGCGAAAAATACAAATACGGCTTCGTCACCGATATCGAGATGGAGCGTGCGCCCAAGGGCCTGTCCGAGGATACGGTTCGCTACATCTCGGCAAAAAAAGGCGAACCGGAATGGATGCTGGAATGGCGCCTGGCTGCCTTCCGCCGCTGGCTGTCGATGAAGGAACCGAATTGGGCCAGGGTGCGTTACCCGGCCATCGACTATCAGAATGCCTATTATTACGCGGCGCCGAAAAACACGCCGCTGAAGCAGTCGCTCGACGAAGTCGATCCCAAGCTGCTGGAAACCTACAAGAAGCTCGGCATTCCGCTGCACGAGCAGATGGCGCTGGCCGGCGTGGCGGTGGATGCGGTGTTCGACTCGGTTTCGGTTGCCACTACTTTCAAGGAAAAGCTCAACGAGGCGGGCGTGATCTTCTGCCCGATGTCGGAAGCGATTCG
>CAIYRG010000434.1 GCA_903928515.1 uncultured Alphaproteobacteria bacterium
ATGCCGGGCAAGGTGAACCCGACGCAGTGCGAAGCGATGACGCAAGTCTGCGTGCAGATCTTCGGCAACAACGCCGCCATCACCTTCGCGGATAGCCAGGGCAATTTCGAGCTGAACGTCTACAATCCGGTGATGGCGTATAATTTTCTGCAATCGGTGCGTTTGATGGCCGATGCGGCGAAATCCTTCACCGAGCATTGCGTGACGGGCATCGAACCGCGCCGCGACAATATCAAGGCCGGTCTTGATCGTTCACTGATGCTGGTGACCGCGCTGGCGCCAAAAATCGGCTATGACGGCGCGGCCAAGATCGCCAAGACCGCACACAAGAACGGCACCACGTTGAAGGAAGAAGCCGTAAAGAGCGGCCTCGTGACGGCGGAAGAGTTCGACGCCATCGTGCGCCCTGAGGACATGATCGGTCCGAAGTGACTATGATTGCGTGGGGTTGCACCGCGGTTTTGTCAGCCTTCTCACTGGCAAATTTGTGGCTGGACTGGAAGCTTCACGGATCGTTTCCGTCCGCAATTTCGCTTTGTTTCATACTCGCCACAGTCCTTGCCTTCCCGCCGCTGTGGCGGAAGGAGACGCCGAAGCGCAGGCAATTGCGTTGGGGCGCGGTGTTGGCTCTTGTCGCCATCGCAATTGCGTTGCCCGTACCGACGCAGGCCGTGAAACTTAATCCTCCTCAGGCGGCACCCAGCGGGCGATGAAATCATCGCCACCCCTGAAAACACGTGCCACTTCCATCCGCCGCTCGCCGGCCCCCGGTCATGTGATCGAGCAGAACAACAGCTCGGGCCGAGTTTCGTACTGGCAGCAAGGCTATCACCAGAGCGCATCCGACAGACGCGGCGTCAGCACCGCCGATTACATCCAGTCGATGTTCTCGTTCCTGCGCCAAGTGAAAGCTAAAGACGTTCTGATGATCGGATGCGGTGGCGGCACGCTCGCCACCATGCTGCATAGCGTCGGCGTGGACGTGACGGTGGTGGATTTGAACCGCATGTCCTTCGACATTGCGCGCTCGTATTTCCAGATGCCGGAAGAGATCGTCTGCAAGGTATCCGATGGCGTCACTTATCTGAAGAAGCACCGGCACAAGCATGATGCGGTGGTGCTGGATGCCTTCGGCGAAAACGGCATGCCGGTGAAATTCAAGACGGCTGCTTTTTTCAAGCTGGCGAAATCGCGGATGAAACCACGCGGAAGTATCTTTCTGATGAACGTCATCGTCGAGGACGATCGCGATGGCGTGCCCGCCGAAATGGTGCACCTGCTGCGTAAGCAATGGTCGCGCGTGAAGATCGTAGACCGCGAAGGCTGGCTCGACCGCAACGCCGTGATTGCAGCGGGCGCGGTGACGAAGCTGAAACGCCCCAAAATGCTGATGCCGCCTAAGCCGGGTGCCGCCAAGCTGAAGCGCGAAATGGCGATGCTGAAGTTCCGGAAGATAAAGTAGGCTGTCTCCCTCATGCTGAGCTTGTCGAAGCATGAGGATGCTACCCTCCCCCTTCGACAGGCTCAGGGTGAGGATCTGCGCTAAACTTTTCCACTTTCTGCGATCGCGCGGCGAAGATCGTCCGCGTTGAACGGTTTTTTGATGATGAGGCGCTGGTTGTAAGGCGCTTCCACGCCTGCCAGCCCGTATCCGGTGGCAAACATGAACGGCACGCCGCGCGCAGCCAGAATATCGGCAACCGGGTAAGACGTTCGCCCATCGAGGTTCACATCGAGGATCGCCATGTCGATCTCGGCAGATTTCGCCATCTCCATCGCTTGCGGCAGGCGCATCGCCAATCCGGCGACCTCATGCCCCAGTTCCAACAGCAGATCTTCGAGATAGAGCGCGATCGTCATCTCGTCTTCGACCACAAGGATGCGGAGTGCCATTCGCCTACTCGTCCTTGTAGACGGTCAACGGCGCATCCACGATGCAGACCACGCCGTCGGGCTCGAAGTGAATCTTCGCCTCGCCGCCCATTTCCGAGGCCAGGCCGCGTTCGATCAAGCGCGAGCCGAAACCGCGCTTTTCGGGCGCGGTGACTTTCGGCCCGCCGGTTTCCCGCCACTCCAAATGCAGCCGCTCGCCGCCGCCTTGCGCCGGAACGTAGCGTCTCCACGTCACCGAGACCTTGCCGTTCGGCGTGGACCATGCCCCGTGCTTCAGCGCATTCGTCGCCAATTCGTGCATCGCCAAAGACAGCGACAAAGCCGTTTTGGGAGACAGCGCAATGTCGGGGCCCTCGATCACGCAACGGCTGGGATCTTGCGCGCATTGGGCGATCACCGTCTGCGTCACCACGCTGCGGAGCGAAGCGCCAGCACCCCGTTCGCCGGTGAGAAGATCATTCGCCTGTGCTAAGGCCGCTATGCGCGCGGAAAAATTCTTCTCGGCATCCGAAAGGCTTTTCGCGTTGCGGATGGTTTGGGTCGCGATGCCCTGCATCATCGCCAGATTGTTCTTCACGCGATGGTTCAGCTCATTCACCATCAAAAGCAGATGCTGCTCCGCATTGCGCCGCTCGGTCACGTCGGTAGCCGCGCCGAACCATTCCTCGATCTCGCCCGCTTCGTTCAACAGCGGAATGGCACGCGACAACGTCCAACCGACCGAACCGTCGGCCCGGCGCACGCGATGCTCGAGTTCGAAAATGCCTTTGCCGGAGATCGCCTCGTCAATGGCGGCGATAACGTCCCCTTGATCTTCGGGGAAGAGATATTCTTCCAGCCAGGAGATGCTCGGCGCTTCCGTATCGTTCAGGATGCCGCGCCCATCGAGCTGATGCATCTTCTGCCAGTCGGGACTCATCTGGTAGACTACATCGGATGTGGCGTTGACGAGCGCACGAAAGCGCCCTTCGCTGTTGCGCACCAGGGCTTCCGCTTTCACGCGCTGCGAGGTCTCGATCACAAAGGCGATCACGCCCGCAGGCTTGCCGCTCTCATCCGGGACCGGCGAGTAGTCGAGATTCATCCAGACTTGCTCAGGCTTGCCGTGCCGGAACAGGGTCAGCTCCTGATCCGTGTAAGCCAGAGTGCCGCCCGCGAGCCCCACATTCATCACGTTGTCGTTGAAGTCGGCGACTTCGGGCCAGCCTTCGCGCACCTTGGAGCCCAGCAATTGCGGATGGCGGCCGCCGGCGAACACGGAATAGGCATCGTTGTAGATCATGATGCCGTCTTCGCCCCACAGCAGCACGATGGGCAAAGGCGACAGCAACAGCATCGCGGTGACGGTCTTCAGGCTTTGCGGCCACCCCTGGATAGGGCCCAGGCTGGTCTTGGACCAATCGAACGCCCGGATGAGCGCGCCCAACTCGCCTCCCCCGGCCGGAAAGGCGGCCGAAGCGATTTGTCCCTCGCTATTGCCCTGCATGAACGCCCCTGAGAAAATCCGGCGAAAGATCGCTTCGCGCTGTTGGCCGTATGAGTGAACTGAAAATGTGCCGTTAAATGCGCCGCCCCAAAAAGGACAAATGCGTAACTCGTCCCCAAGTTCCGCCTCATATACGAAGTGACATGCCACTCCTGAAAAAACGCTCTTTCTCGATTGCCGGACACCGCACCTCGGTGGCGCTGGAGCCGGAATTCTGGTCCACGATAGATGCGGCGGCTAAGGACGAAAACCTGGCTTTGGCAGCACTTGTCGGCCGCATTGATGCTGCCCGAGCCGAGCGGCCCCTGGCTTCCGCACTTCGCGTCTATGCCCTCGCGCGTGCGCTTGGCAGGACGGAACCTTCTCTTTAGGGTCTTTAAAAAATAGGCCAAAAAGGGAGGCACACATGCTCACGCTGTATCATTCGCCCCGCTCGCGCGGTTCGCGCATCATCTGGCTGTTGGAAGAAATCGGCGCGCCTTACGAAATCAAGGAAGTGCCGATCCGCCGCTCGAATGGCACGGGCGAATCCGCCCCCGAGAGCTATCGCGATATCCATCCGCATCTGAAAATCCCTGCACTCGAGCACAACGGCGCGACGATGTTCGAAACCGGCGCCATCGCCACCTATCTCGCGGATCAATTCCCCGAAGCGGGCTTGGCACCCAAAATCGGCGATCCGAAACGCGGCCCCTATCTCACCTGGATGTTCTACGTGTCGGACATTATCGAGCCGTCCGTCGTCTCCAAGAACACCAGCGCCACCTATCAACACGGCACCACGGGCTGGGCACCGTTCGAAGAGGTCGAGACCTACCTTCAGAAGAGCCTGGAAAAAGGCCCTTACATTCTGGGCGAGAATTTCTCCGCCGCCGATATCATCCTGGGCGGCGGTTTGGCGCTTCTGGTGATGCGCAAGATCATGGCCAAGACGCCTGCCGTGGAAGC
>CAIYRG010000435.1 GCA_903928515.1 uncultured Alphaproteobacteria bacterium
AGGGTGAGGCCTAGGCACAAGCCCTCACCCTGAGCTTGTCGAAGGGTGTGTTAAGCCTCAGGCGGTTTTCCCGGCTCGCCAATGTCCACGAGATAGTGGAAGGCGTTCTTCAGCACCGCGCCCTGCAAGGCGATCGGCGCCTTGCGCAGCAATTTGAATTCCAAATTGTTGAGCCCGTCGTCCTTCATCAGATTGTGCATTTCCTCCGCGCGTTCGTTGAACAGCGCGAGGTTGCGCTCGCCGTCATCCGACAGCGGCCCGCCGGGTGATTTGTAGCCGCGGTCGGCGTGCGGCAGGGACCGGAACGTACCGTCGCGGCGTTCCACAGCCAGGTCGGTGATGATGCAGCGGGCCAGCATCTCCTGGTCCTCGCTACCCCAACCCCAATAGCAATTCGGAAAGCCGTTCAGTCTTTCGAACACCTGGTTGTCGAACATGTTGGCGGCGCCGAAGAAGAACTCCGGGTCTTCGGGCAGGCGCAGACCGTGCCAGATCAACCGCGCCGCTGTCGGCGTGTAGGAATAGTCGGCCCAGATCGGCAGGTAGTCGACGTCGTGAAAGCAGGTGTAATCGGAGGTGTCGCGCGTCAGCACATAGCCGCAATTGCGCACCTTGCCGAGATTGAACGGCCCTTTGCCTGCCTGTTCAATGACATGGAACGATACGTTGAGAAGCCGGTCGATCTTGTCCTGCGCGAAATACATCGCGAAATGCGGCAGCAATTGCGACAGGTGCTCGGCGCGGTCGCGATACGGAATGATGATGGCAAGCCGGCGGCCGTAACGGTCCGCGATTTCGGGCACGCTGAGGAGATCGTCCAACATGGCGTTAGCGCTGCTCGGGTTTGGTGGCGAGGATCATGTAGTTCACATGCGCGTCCTCTGAAAGCTTCCAGTCCCGGCGCAGCACGTCGAACACGATGCCCTGCAGCGCCGCCACGTCGAGGCCCGACGCTCCCAGCATGTCCTTCAGCTCCAGCGGCTTGAGGAAGCGGTTCCAGTCATGCGTGCCCCCGGGCAGCCAGCGCAGCACGTATTCGGCGCCCAGCTTGGCCAGGGCGAGGCTTTTGATCGTGCGGTTCAGCGTCGCCACGATTGTCATGCCGCCGGGCCGAATCAGATGCGCGCAAGACTGCAAAAACCCAGCGACATCGGCCACGTGCTCCACAACTTCCATGTTCAACACGAAGTCGAACTGGAGCCCTTCCTCCACCAGCGTCTCAGCCGTCACCGCCCGATAACTAACCGGCAAGCCGCTGCCTTCGGCATGGGCCGAGGCGATCGCGACATTCTTGGCCGAGGCGTCGGCCCCCAGGACCGTGAAGCCCATCCTGGCCAGCGGCTCGGACAAAAGCCCGCCGCCACAGCCGATATCGAGCAGCCGCAGGCCCTCGAAGGGCCGCAGCGCCTTGGGATCGCGGCCGAAATGGGCCACGGCAGCCTTGCGGATATATTGTAGCCGCGCGGGGTTGAAGCGGTGCAGGGGCCGGAACTTCCCGTTCGGGTCCCACCATTCCTCGGCCATCCCGGTGAATTTCGCCACTTCCCCGGCATCGACGGAAGTTGCGGATAAGGGGTTGGCAGAAGTCATAAATCGTCCAATCGGCGGTTGAGCGGGCCGGGGCTGCCGTCTATGTATGGCCCGCTCTTAGATACCGCACCAGGAATTTCCAGCACTTTCGCCCCGCATGTCCAGCAAGCCCCAAAAGATCGTGATGAAGTTCGGCGGCACCTCGGTGGCCGACATCGAACGCATCCGCAATGTCGCCAAGCTCGTGAAGGGCGAGGTCGATTCCGGCCATCAGGTCGCGGTCGTCGTCTCGGCCATGTCGGGCGAAACCAACAAGCTCGTCGGTTGGACAAAGGAATTGTCGCCGCTGCACGATGCGCGCGAATACGACACCATTGTCGCGGCCGGTGAGCAGATCACCGCCGGCTTGCTGGCGGTGGCGCTCTCGGCTCTCGGCGTGTCGGCGCGCTCGTGGCTGGGCTGGCAAATTCCGATCAAGACCAGCGACATGCACGGCTCGGCGCGCATTCTCGATATCCCCGCGTCGCAGATGAACGAACGTCTGGCGCAAGGCCAGGTCGCGGTCGTCGCCGGTTTCCAGGGCATCGCCAACGACAATCGCATTTCCACATTGGGCCGCGGCGGTTCCGACACCAGTGCCGTTGCGCTCGCCGCCGCGTTGGGTGCGGATCGTTGCGACATCTACACCGATGTTGACGGTGTCTACACCACCGACCCGCGCATCCTGGTGGCGGGCAAAGCCAAGCGGCTGGAAAAAATCGCCTTCGAAGAAATGCTCGAAATGGCCTCGCTGGGCGCCAAGGTTCTTCAGACCCGTTCGGTCGAGATGGCCATGGTGCATCGCGTGCCGACCCGCGTGCTTTCAACCTTCGCACCTGAAAAGGGCGGCACGCTTCTCTGTGACGAGGAAGACATCGTGGAAAAGAACCCGGTCACCGGAATTGCCTATTCGCGCGACGAAGCGAAGATCACCTTGCTGCAAGTCGCCGACAAGCCCGGCATCGCCGCTGCGATCTTCGGACCCTTGGCCGATGCCGGCGTCAATGTCGACATGATCGTCCAGAACATCTCCGAGGACGGCAAGACGAACCTGACCTTCACGGTCGGCCGCGCCGAGCTGGATCGCTCGCTGGCCGCCATCGAGAAGGCCTCGCCCGAGATCGGCTACAAGAAACTCCTGTCGGATGCCAAGGTCGCCAAGGTCTCGGTGATCGGCATCGGCATGCGGGCTCACCCCGGCGTTGCCCAAACGATGTTCATGACGCTTGCCGAAAAAGGCATCAACATCCAGGTCATCTCGACCTCCGAGATCAAGATCAGCGTCCTGATCGCCGAGGAATACGTGGAACTTGCCGTGCGCGCCCTGCATTCCATCTATGGCCTGGACGCGGCGTGAATTTTGCACCGCTTTAAGTTTGTAAAGGCCCGCTAACGCCGTTAAGCGGCGCGGTACACATTCGTCATTTGCGATTTGGCTCCCATTCGGCATGCTGTCAGGGGCCTGTTGAGACATGAGTCATGAACGCCCTGATCCCCAACGCGCTTAAGCGCGCACGAAAGGCAACCTGATGCCGCCTGTCTCGGTAGGCGGCCCAAGGGTGCTTTTGCGCCGCCTGCGCGAGATCATGGCGGAGCGGATCAGCGCCCAGCCTCGCCTGGACAAACTGGTTTCGGTGATCGCGGCCAACATGGTCGCGGAAGTGTGCTCGGTCTATTTGCGCCGCGGCGGGCGCGAGCTCGAGCTGTTCGCCACCGAAGGCTTGAACCGCACCGCCGTGCACAAGACGCACTTGAATTTGGGCGAAGGCTTGGTCGGTCTTGTGGCCAGCACGGCCGTGCCGCTCAATCTGACAAACGCGCCCGAGCATCCGAATTTCGCCTATCGCCCGGAAACCGGAGAAGACCCGTTCCGCTCGTTTCTCGGTGTGCCCATCGTGCGCGGCGAGCGTGTCTTCGGCGTGCTCACCGTGCAGAACCGCACCGCGCGCCAATACGACGAAGAGGAAGAAGAGGCGCTTCTCACCATCGCCATGGTTCTGGCCGAGGTGGTGGCGCAGGGCGCGCTCGTCGATCTGTCCGAGTTGGACGAGGGCGGCCTTTCGCCCACGCGCCCGGCCGTCTTTCGCGGCGACCCGTTGGCCGAAGGCATCGCCATCGGCACCGCCTATCTGCATGAGCCGCGCGTCAAGATCGACAGCCTGATCGCTGACGATCCGGTGGCCGAATTGGCGCGGCTCGATAAGGCCCTCGGCGATCTGCGCCAAGGCGTCGACGCGATGCTGGAATCCACCGAATTGGATTTGTCCGGCGAGACCCGCGAAGTGATCGAAGCCTATCGGCTGTTCGCGCACGACCAGGGTTGGAGCCATCGCTTACGTGATGCGGTGCGCGCAGGCCTCACGGCCGAAGCCGCGGTCGAGCGCGTACAGGACGAAACCCGCGCTCGCTTCTCGCGCACCGACGACGCGTATTTGCGCGAGCGCCTGCACGATTTCGACGATCTGGCGCGCCGCCTGCAACGCCATCTGGGCTTGGGCGGCACCAATGAGAACGGCGGCGCGATCCCCGCCAACGCCGTGGTGTTCGCGCGTGCCATGGGGCCCGCCGATTTGCTCGACTACAGCCGCGACAAGATCGTGGGTTTGGTGGTCGAAGAGGCGACCGCCACGTCGCACATCTCCATCGTGGCGCGCGCCATGGGCATCCCGCTGATCGGCGGCACCATCGGCATCACCGATCTCACACGCCTGGGCGATGACGTGATCCTGGATTCGCAATCGTGCGAAATCCATCTGCGTCCCTCGGCAGAGATCATGCGCGTGTTCGATGCGAAGCGCGGGCTTCTGGCGCAGCGCGAAGCACGTTTCGCCGCCATCCGCGACGAGCCCGCCGTCACCAAGGACGGCATCCGCATCGCGTTGAATATCAACGCAGGCCTTCTCATCGATCTGCCGCATCTGGCGGAATCGGGTTCCGACGGCATTGGTCTATTCCGTACCGAGTTGCAATTCTTGATCGGTACGACGATGCCGCGCCTGGCAGACCAAATCAGTTTCTACAAAGCAGTTTATGATTCCGCCGAAGGAAAACCGATCACGTTCCGTACGCTCGATCTGGGCGGCGACAAGGTGCCGAATTACGCGCGCCGCGTGCGCGAGGAAAATCCTGCCCTCGGTTGGCGCGCGATCCGCATCGCGCTCGATAGGCCGGCACTGCTACGCTATCAGGTGCGTGCCTTGATCACGGCGGCGAACGGCAGGCCCTTGAAGATCATGTTGCCGATGGTGAGCGAGGTTTCGGAATTCCAAGCCGCAAAACTTTTGATCGACCGCGAAGTGTCGCGCGCCGCACAGCGCGGATCGCCGGTTCCCGCCAAGCTGGAAATCGGCGCGATGGTGGAAGTGCCTTCGCTTCTGTTCGAGTTGCACCAAATTTTGACCTGCGCGGATTTCCTCTCCGTGGGCTCGAACGATCTTCTGCAATTCATATTCGCAGCCGACCGTTCGAATCCGACCGTCGCGCGCCGCTACGACACGCTTTCGCCTGCCGTGCTCAATCTCATCCGGCGCATCGCCTTGGCGGGCGCCGATGTCGCGCCCAGGCGCACGATCTCGGTATGCGGTGAAATGGCGGGGCGGCCTTTGGAAGCCATGGCGCTGGTGGGCTTGGGCATTACATCGCTGTCGATGCAGGCCTCGATGATCGCCCCGGTGAAAATGATGATCCGTAGCCTCGACACGCGCCCCTTGCGTGGTCTGCTGGAGCAACTATGTACGATCAACGATCGCAGCACGCGTTCGAGGCTGACCGAATTCGCCAAACATGAAGGCGTTGTCATCGAACACCCGTTCTGACGCGAAATCTTAACAATGCCGCGCGGTTTTGGCGCGGTTGACGCCCCCGGAACGTTTGTGGCACGGGGCACATCCGGTGTACCCTCACGGGTATAAGAGGCCGAGAACCCAGATTTTCGCGGATTTGCCGCGCAGGACATGACCAAAGTAACCCGATTGACGCTCAACCAGAGCGGAGGCCTCGAGAGCCGCCGGGTGCATCTGCGCGAAATTTCCGACGATGCCGACCTACCGCTGGAGACCTTGGGGCAAGACCTGCGCGCTGCTCGTCAGCGCAAGGGCGAGGATCTGGCGACGGTTTCCAAGGCGCTGAAGATCCGCAAAGACCATCTCGAAGCGATCGAAGAGAGCAATATCGAGAAATTGCCCGGCCGCGCCTACGCGCTGGGTTTCGCGCGCACCTATGCCGAATATCTCGGACTTGATGGTCCGGCGTGCATCGAACGCTTCAAGGCGGAAATCGCGGGGCGCGACTCCAACACCGACGACATGGTGAAGCTCTCGGTGCCCGACGAACGCAAATGGCCGCAAGGCTCGATCGTATTCGTCGTGCTGCTGGTGATCGCCGCGATCTATGGCGGCTATTATCTGTCGGTTTCGGCCGACCGGATGTTGGTGGAACCTGTGACTCCCGTGCCGGATCGCTTGGCGAGCCAGGCCGATCCCGCAACGACAGGCACATCGCCTGGGGACAATGCAGCCAACACGACGGCCAATAGCGACACAGCAACACCCGCGCAAGCACCGCAAAACTCCACACCAGCGGCAACACCTCCGGCGGTTGCCGGCAACACTCCGGCCCCGCAAACTGCGAATACACAACCTGCCACGCAGACGGTGTCTGTGCCGCCTCCCGCAATGGCACCCAGCGCAGCTCCAGCAGGTCCGCTTCCGCCGGGGCACGATTACGGTGTCCAGAACAACGGTTCGCGCATCGCGTTGCGCGTCCATAAGCCGACGCGCGTGCTGGTGCAGGGCTCTGACAATTCCGTTTATATGAACCGCACCTTGCTTCCGGGCGATAGCTACCATGTGCCGAATTTGGTAGGGCTGTCGTTGACGACGCCCGATGGCGGTGCGGTAGAAGTTATCCTTGACGGAACCTCGCTCGGCTATGTCGGACGCGCGGGCACGATTTCCGAAGGCCTTTCGCTCAATCCGCAGGCCATTGTTGATCGCTTCAACGACAGTCACGCGCAATCGGGTTAGACCGCACATGAGCATCCGCCCTTACCGCGACATCATTCGCCGCAAGTCCCGCCAAATCCACGTCGGCAAAGTGCCGGTTGGTGGCGACGCGCCGATCACCGTGCAGACGATGACGAACACGGTGACGAGCGATATTCGCGGCACCATCGATCAAATTCGGCGCTGCGAAGAAGCGGGCGTCGATATCGTTCGCGTGTCTTGCCCCGATGTGGATGCGACGAAGGCGTTGAAGACTATCGTGAAGGCCTCTCAGGTTCCGATCGTGGCCGACATCCATTTTCACTACAAACGCGCCATTGAAGCCGCCGAAGCCGGTGCTGCCTGCTTGCGCATCAATCCCGGCAACATCGGTTCGGCCGAGCGCGTTAAGGATGTCGTGAAAGCGGCTAAGGATTATGGCTGCTCAATGCGTATCGGCGTGAATGCCGGTTCGCTGGAAAAGGAATTGCTGGAGAAATACGGCGAGCCTTGCCCCGAAGCGATGGTCGAGAGCGCGCTCAACCACATGAAGATTCTCGAAGACAACGATTTCTTCGAATTCAAGGTCAGCGTGAAAGCCTCCGACGTGTTCTTGGCGGTCGCGGCCTATCAAGGCCTCGCGGACGCCTGCGATTATCCGCTGCATCTCGGTATCACCGAAGCCGGCGGCATGATCCCCGGCACGGTCAAATCGTCCATTGGTATGGGCATGTTGTTGTGGTCGGGTCTCGGCGACACGATCCGCGTGTCGCTATCGGCCGAACCAGAAGAAGAGGTTCGCGTCGGCTTTGACATTCTTAAGTCGCTGAACCTGCGCCATCGCGGCGTGAACATTATTTCGTGC
>CAIYRG010000436.1 GCA_903928515.1 uncultured Alphaproteobacteria bacterium
AGCTGGAACGCCGCTCGAAGGCGAACCCGGCATTCTTCGCGGTCGTCACCGAAATCGCGGGCGGCAAGATGGTTCCGGTTGCCGGCGGCGTGCTGATCCGCAACGCCAACAACGACATCATCGGCTCGGTCGGCGTGTCAGGCGATGTCGCCGGTAACGACGAAATCTGCGCCGTCGAAGGCATCAAGGCCGCCGGCCTGATCCCCGATACTGGCGATCCCGCCTAATAATCGATCCCATTCGGTTTTGAACAAAGCCTCGCCCTTCGACAGGGCGGGGCTTTTTCTTTACAACCCTTCAAGAATTTCACGCCCCAGATTTCCCGCACGCCAGTCAGGAGTTTTTCGATGCCCACTTTGTTTGCTGCCACGAACGGTCTTTCGGTTTGGATGAGCAAAGACCTTGGCGAAACGATGGGCCGCGCGCCCTCGTCTTTCGGCATCTATAGCGGCAGCCAAGTGTGGGCATTGGAAGTGCACCCCACAAAGCCGAATGAGATGCTGGTCGGCACCAATTACGGCGTGCATCGCTTCAATCCGGAAACCAAAAACCTCACACTGCTCAAGAGCTTCAAGGACGACATCGAAGATTTCCTGCTGGTCACGGCAATCGCCTACAACCCGCACAATCCCGACACGATCATCGTCGGCACGCAGCCTTCCGCGCTGTTCCGCTCCGATGATGCCGGCAAGACCTGGCGCAATCTGAAAGTGGGCATGAAGCCCTATATGACCAGCGGCTTCTATGCCGGCGACGGCGCGGCAGACCCGACCACACGCGGCGAATTCGACGTGAAGCATTGGACGCGCGTGACCGGCATTATGTTCGATCCGAAAGATCCGAAGATCGTTTACGCGGGCGTGGAGATCGACGGCGCTTGGCGTTCCACCGATGGCGGCGAAACTTTCGAGCGCTCGAACGAAGGCTTCAAGACAGCCGACATTCACGGCTTCGGCATGATCCGAAAGGGCGACGAGCCGGTTCTGTTCGCCACCACGAATGAAGGCCTCTACCGCAGCACCGATCACGGCCTGCATTGGGAAATGCTGCCGCTCGAATCGAAGTGGCAATACACCCGCCAGATCGTGGCCCGCCAAGACGGCTCGGGCGTGATGTATGTCACCAACGGCAACGGCCCTCCCGGCACCTCGGGAAAACTGTTCCGTTCCAAGGACTTCGGCTCAACTTGGGACAACGTGCCCCTACCCGCCGAGCTGGAAAGCTCGCTCTACTTCCTGGCGGTCCACCCTTCCGATCCGAAGCTCATTTTTGCCGCCGCGAATCTGGGGCAGATGTTCCGCTCTATCGATGGCGGGATGAGCTGGACGGCGCTGCAACGCCGCTTGCCGGAGGTGCGCGCCCTCACCTGGTTGCCGGACTAACTTTTAGGCAGTCTAAACCTTAAACACCTCAACGAAATCAGAGGCTTCGGCTTAAAGCCAAGCCTGCTGATACATTGTGTCGCCCCGCTGTTGATTAAGGACAGCGGCGGTGAGATTGTCGCGCCCAAGAAAACACCCTCAGGAGAGACGCATGCCCAATCTGTACGTGGCAACGAACGGCCTTTCGGTCTGGGCCAGCGGCAACCTCGGCGAGACGCTCGCCCGTATGCCCACAGGCACCGGCATGTATTCCGGCAGCCATGTGTGGGCACTGGAGCCGCATCCGACCAACACCAACGAATTGCTCGCCGGTTCGAATTTCGGCGTCGACCGTTGGGACCAAGCCGCGAAGAAATACACGCGCCTCGGTCTGCCGATGGAAGGCCTGCAGCTCGTCACCGCGCTGGCCTACAACCCCAAGAACCCCGACATCATTCTGGCCGGCACGCAGCCCGCGCAGCTTTGGCGCACGGAAGACGGCGGCGCGAACTGGACGAAGCTGGATGTGCCGATGGCGCTCTATGCCCGCGGTTACTTCGAAGGCCACTGGACGCGCGTGACGCAGATCGTGTTCGACAAGCAAGACCCGAACCTGGTTTGGGCCGGCGTCGAAATCGACGGCGCATGGCGCTCCAAGGACGGCGGCAAGACCTGGGAAGAAGTCGCGCGCGGCAAAATCCCGGCCGACGTGCACGGCTTCGCCGTCACCTATAACGGCTCGCGCAAGCTGGTCGCCACGACGAACAAAGGCATCTGGTGGTCGAACGACGAAGGCACGACCTTCGAGAACCAGCCGCTCGATTCCAAATGGCAATACACGCGCGTGTTGGTGGAGCGCAGCGACCTCACCGGCGTGCTGTTCCTGACCAACGCCGACGGCCCTCCCGGAACCGCCGGTATCCTGTGGCGCTCGCGCGACCACGGCAAAACTTGGGAGAAGGTGCCGCTGCCGACCGAACCCGAGAGCGCTGTGTATTTCGTGGCGGTGCATCCCTCCGACCCGAACCTCGTCTTCGTTGCGGCCACACTCGGCCAGCTTTGGAAGTCGACGGATGGCGGCGAAACTTTCGAGCCAATCAAGCGCCGCCTGTCGGAAATTCGTGCGGTTGCTTGGCTGCCGGGTGACGGCGACGTTCCGACCCGCCGCGCGTAAAATTTCGCCGGGATTATTCCTGGCGTGAACGGTAAAACCGCTCTCCGCCTGATCGCGGAGAGCGGTTTTCTTTTTGTAAGAACTGAATTTGTAGACCCGGAAGAAAGCCGCAAAGGCTTCGTGCTCGAAAGAGCAGCCGGAAGGATGTTGGGGAAGCGCATGAATCGGATGTTTTCGGCAACGCTACGGATTTGCGCAGCGCTGGCGCTGCTGGCGAGCTTCGCTGTGGGCGACGCGTATGCAGCGACGAAGATCACCTTCGGTTATCCGCCGGTGCCGGAAAACGTCTCGGTCTATGACGCGAAAGAAGAAGGCTACTTCGCCAAGCGCGGGCTCGATGTGAATTTCCTGATGGTCGGCTCATCGGCCATTCTCGTCACCAGCCTTGTGGCGCAATCGGCCGACATCGCCTCGATCACACCATCCGTGTTTTTGCAGGCCATCGATGGCGGCCTTGATCTCGTCGTCGTCTCGGGTGCGGCCGTATCCACCCATGCGATGAAGACCAGCGCGGTGCTGGCACGCACCGGCGAGAACCTCACCAAGCCCGCCGATTTCATCGGCAAGAAGGTGGGCATTGTGGCACTGCGTTCCGCACTGCACGTGCAGTTCAGCCGCTGGCTGTCCGACAACGGCGTGGACCCCAAGCGCGTGACCTTCGTGGAGGCTGCGTACCCCACGCATCTGGACCTGCTGCGCGGCGGCTCGGTGGATGCCGTCATCAACAGCGATCCCTTCATCTCGCGCATCGTGAATGCCAATGCCGGGCACGTGGTGACGTATCTCTCCGACCGCTTGCCGGAGGGCACCGCCACCGTGATCTTCGTGGCGACACGCGATTGGGCCAACGCGCATAAGGATGCCGTAAAAGCATTCCAAGCTGCGGTCGCCGAGGGCGTGCAGTTTAACGACACCAATTCCGAAAAGGCCCGCGGCTACATCGCGAAATACATAAAGCTCCCCCCTGATGCCATGAAGGAAACCGCCGTGGGCAAGCTGCAGGCCACGGCCTTCTCAGCGAAGCAATTGGATTGGTGGGCGGATGCGATGCTCGCCCAAGGTATCTTGAGAAAACATATCAATACCGCGCCTTTGGTCGTACAATAGGCGCAACAGAAAAACGGGCCTGGGACGGAGGAAGTTATGCGTTTCGTGTTGGCGTTCTGCGCCGCTCTTAGCCTTGCCTTGGGCATTTCCAGTTCCACCCCCGCGACAGCGCAAACCGGCAAGGCGCCGGTGAAGATCACGCTCGGCTATACGCCCGTGGCCGAAACCGTCGCCGCTTACGCCGCGTTGAAGGAAGGCTACTTCAAGGCGAACGGGCTGGATGTGAACTTCCTGCTCGTCAACAACTCTGCCATCCTCGCCAATTCGTTGGTTGCCGGCTCTATCGACATCGCCTCGATGACGCCGTCGGTGTTTCTGCAAGCGGTCGATAACGGTATCGACCTTGTGGCGGTCTCCGGCTCGGCCATCGGCTCGGCCACGCGCAAGAGTACAGCCGCCATCGTGCGCGAAGGCGTGAACATCACCACCGCGAAAGATTTCGTCGGCAAGAAGGTGGCGGTGTCGGGCCTGCGCAGCGCAATGCAGATCGAATTCATCAATTGGCTGCAGCAGAGCGGCGTGGACCCTAAGAGCGTGCACTTCTTGGAAGCGCCCTTCCCCGCCATGCAGGATTTGTTGAAATCCGGCTCGGTGGATGCGGCCCTCAGCCTGGAGCCCTTCGTCACGCGCACGCAGAACGCAAAAGTCGCGCATGTCGTGACGTGGTTGTCCGACAAAGTGCCGCCGGGCACCGCGCTGGTGTTCTTCGTGGCGCAGCGCAGCTGGGCGCAAAAGAACCCCGCCCTCGTCGCGCAATTCCGCGACGGCGTTTCCAAAGGCATCAATTTCGTTCAAGCCAATCGCGACAAGGCGCATGTCTATGTCGGCGAGATGTTGAAGCTTCCGCCCGATGCCGCGCTGCAGACCGAATTTGGCGAATTGCAGGGCAATCTTACGCCCGCGCAATTGCAGTGGTGGATCGACGTGATGACGAAGCAAAAATTGATCCGCAACAAGATCGACGCGAATACTCTCGTCGCCAAATAATCGATTTTCCGCACATGATTTCCGAGACTACCAACGCGCCTTTGATCGCGTTCAAGAATGTCAGCCTGCAGCTCGGCGGTAAGCCGATCCTGGAGAACATCAACCTTAGCGTCGAACGCGGGCAGTTCTGCTGCATCGTCGGCACCTCGGGTTGCGGCAAGACCACCTTGCTGCGCCTTGTGGCCGGACTGCTTCTGCCGAGCCAGGGCGAAGTTCTCTATCAGGGCAAGAACGTCGCCGGCCCGCGCCGCGACGTGGCCATCGTGTTCCAGGATTATGTGAACGCGCTGCTGCCCTGGCGCACGGTGAAAGACAACGTGGCGCTTGGGTTAGAGGCCATCAAGATGCCCAAGAAGGAACAGCCGGCGCGCATCGCCGCGTTGCTTGAGCGCGTGGGCCTGGCCGCACACGCCGACAAATTCCCCAACCAACTTTCGGGCGGCATGCAGCAGCGCTTGCAGATCGCGCGTTGCCTGGCGCAAGAGCCCGACGTGCTGCTGATGGACGAGCCGTTCGGCGCTCTCGATGCCATGACGCGCCAGACGTTGCAGGACGAAGTGTTGCGCATCGTCGCCGACACCAAGATGACGGTGATCTTCGTCACCCACGATCTGGACGAAGCGATCTATCTGGGCGATTCCGTGATCGCCATGAAACCCAATCCGGGGCGCATCCTTGACACCTTCGAGGTGCCGCTGCCGCGCCCGCGCGATCAACTCACCACGCCGGAGCATCCCGACTTCCTGCGCCTGCGCCACGAACTCTTCGCCTTCATCAAGGACATGCACTGATGAGCGGCTCGGCTCCGTTCCTCACCCTGAGCCTGTCGAAGGGTGAGGGCCTCATGCTTCGACAAGCTCAGCATGAGGGTTCGGCGCCATGAGTGGCCGCATGACGTGGCGCGGGTTCATCTTCCCCGTTCTGCTGATCCTGCTTTGGGAAATCTCCGCGCGCCTGTCGCACATGCAGAGCGACATCTTGGCGAAGCCCAGTGAAATTCTGCCTGCCGCCATCGCCGCCTTCGCCGACGGCACGGTGTTTCAAGCCACGCTGGAAACGCTCACGATGGCGAGCGTAGGCCTCGCCATCGGTTGCGTCATCGGGCTGACCTTCGGCGTGCTTCTCGGCCTGTTCCGCCCATTCAACCGCTTGATGGAATTCTCCGTCGAGTCACTGCGCCCCATTCCTTCCATTGCGTTGCTGCCCATCTGGATGCTGATCTACGGCCTGGGCTATCGCATGGAGATCGCCATCGTCGCCTGGGCGACGACATGGCCGTTCCTCATTCTCACACGCGCCGCCGTCGCGGGCGTGCATCCGCGCATGATCGAAGTCTCGCGCGCGATGGGCTTCAATCTGTTCCAGCGCGCCTACAAGATCGTGCTGCCCGCAGCCCTGCCCCGCATCTTCGTGGCGCTGCGCTTGGCGGTCGGCATCACGCTGATCGTGGCGGTGACGATGGAGATCACGGCCAATCCGTACGGATTGGGCTACGCCATCATGACGGCCGAAATGTCGCTGCATCCGGCGACGATGTTCGCACTGATCTTCTGGGTGGGTATCATCGGCTGGGCGATCAGCTTTGTCCTGCTCGTGCTGCAACGGCGTTTGTTCGCCTATGCCTCGCATCTCGCGGAGATCAAAGATGCGCGATAGCGGCAT
>CAIYRG010000437.1 GCA_903928515.1 uncultured Alphaproteobacteria bacterium
CATGGCGATGATCGGTCCGGCCAGTTCGCGCGCGGCAACGATGGAGGCATCAAAGGCGCTCATGCCTTCGTTCATATGGCGGTGAACGTTCTCCACCACGATGATGGCGTCGTCCACAACAAGGCCGATGGCAAGCACCATTGCCAGCAGCGTGAGCAAATTGATGCTGTAGCCGAGCGCCAGCATCATGATGAACGAGCCGATCAGCGATAGCGGGATGGCCACGATGGGGATCGCCACCGTGCGCAGATTGCCGAGAAACGCGAACACCACCAGCATAACAATGATGAGCGTTTCGGCGATCGTGTAGGTCACTTCGTTGATGGCGGCGTTCACGAAGTCCGCGGCATTGAACACGATGGCGCCGGCCAGGCCTTCGGGAAGCTGCGTTTTGACGTTGGCGAATACCGTGGTCAGGCGTTTGCTGACTTCGAGCAAGCTCGCATCAGGCGCGATGTTCACCGCGATCACGATGGAGTTCTGGCCGTTGTAGAGAACTTCGGTGGTGTAATCTTCCGAACCCAGTGAGACGGTGGCGACATCTTTGAGGCGGACGATGGTGGTCCCCACCTGCTTCACCGCAAGGTTCTCGAAATCGGTCAGCGAATGCAGGCTGGTCGAGGCGTTGAGTGTCACCTGCACCATCTGGCCCTTGGTGTTGCCAAGGCCGGAGATGAAATCGTTGGTGGCGAGCGCCTGATTCACGTCGGCGGCGGTCAGATTGAAGGCGGCGAGCTTTGCCGGATCAAGCCATGCGCGCAGCGCAAAGTTACGCGCGCCAATGATATCAGCCTGTTTGATGCCGGGAATGGCCTGAACCTGCGGCACCACCACGCGCGTGAGGTAGTCGGTGATCTGGTTCGGCTGCAGCGTGCTGCTTTGGAAGCTCAGATAGATCGAGGCGATGTTCTGCCCGACCTGAACGGTGATCACCGGCTTTTGCGACTGCGGGGGTAACCGGTCGAGAACGGAGTTCACCTTGGAACTGATTTCCGATTGCGCGGTGTTGTAATCGTAGTTCAGGCGCAGCGTGGCGGTGATGGTCGAAACACCCGGCGTGCTCGACGACGTCATGTAGTCGATGCCGGCGGCCTGCGCGATGGCGGCTTCCAGCGGCGTCGTGATGAAGCCCGCCACGACATCCGGGTCGGCGCCGAAATAGGCCGTCGTCACGGTGACGACAGCGTTCTCGGTTTTCGGATATTGCAGCACAGGCAACGAAATCGCGGCGCGCAGGCCCACGACCAGCAGCATGAGGCTGACGACGGTGGCCAGCACCGGCCGGCGGATGAAGATATCTGTAAAACGCATGGGGCTACGCCCGTTCTAGCCGTGTCTCAACGCTCGAGAGGCGTCGGATTCGGCTCGTTGGTCGGCTGCACGGTGTTGTTCACGGTCACCACGTCGCCGTTCTTGATTTTGAATTGCCCGGCGCTGACGATGACGTCGCCTTCCGAGATGCCCGACAGCACGGCCACTTGATCGCCGCGCGTGTCACCGGTGGTGATGAACGTTTGATGCACCACGAGCTGCTTCTTGCCGTCCTTGGTCTCTTCGGCCACCCGATAGACGAGGTTGCCGTAGGGATTGTACGCGATGGCCGTCTGCGGGAGCGTCAAATGGCTTTCCACGGCACCGGTGTTGATCGCACCCGTCGCATACATGCCCGGCAGCAAACGCCGGTCGGGATTCTGCAGCATGGCGCGGGCTGAGACGTTGCGGGTGCCGGGATCGACCTTGGGATCGATGAAGGCGATCTCGCCGTCAAACGTTTCGTTCGGGAAAGTGTCGACCTTCAGCTTTAGCGGCTGACCGATCTTGATCTGGTTCAACGCCTGTTGCGGCAGGGTGAAATCGAAATAGATCGGGTTCAACGCCTGCAGCGTCACCACCGGCGTACCGGCGGCCAGATATTGGCCGACATTCACCTGCGCCACGCCGAGATGTCCGGCGAACGGTGCGCGCACCACCTTCTTCTCGACAATGGCTTGCTGCTCGGTCACGGCGGTGTGCGCCACTTTCTGAGCGGAAGCCGTGGCGTCGAACTGCTGACGTGCGATCAGGTTCGCCTGAAACTGCTTCTGGTCGCGCTCGAAATTGGCATCGGCCAATTGCGCTTGCGCTTGCAGAGTCGCGAGACGTGCGAGGTCGTCGCCTGCGCGCAGACGCATAAGGATTGTGCCCGGCGCAACATCCATACCGGGCGCGTGCAGCTCATCGACAATACCGGCGACTTCCGTCGCCAAATCCGCGCCTTGCACGGCACGCAGCGAACCGACGATGTCGATGCCCGGCTGCCAAGTTTGGGTTTTCGCCACAACGGTGGAAACCGATCCAACCTGCTGCGGCGGCATGCCGACGATCAAAAAGCGCACGAGCGGCGTCGCCGCGATCGCAATGAACACCACAATGACGATGGGGACGACAATAAGAATGCGTTTCCAAAAAAGCGACATACGTCTCACGGTTTCTGTTCAGGAGTAGGAGCGACAACGGCGTCGGTCGCGACCGGCAGGGGTGCCGGAGTCGGTGATGGGTTGTTTTTCTTGTCTTGGGCGGCGGTCGCGAAATCATCGCGATTCCACCAGCCGCCGCCCAGCGCCACAAACAGCGCCACGGTGTCGGCATAACGATTGGCCTGAGCCTGGACCAGCAAGATGCGGGCCTGCTCATACTGGCGCTCTGCGTCGAGCAACGACAGATACGAAACCGCACCCGCCTTGAAGCGCTCCTGCACGATACCGAGGCTCTGCTCCGAGCTTTTCTCTGCGTAGAGCTGCACGCGCAACGTTTCGGCATCGAGCTGCATGGCGCGCAGCGTGTTGGCGACGTCCTGGAACGCCGACAGCGCCACGGAGCGATAGCGCGCCGCCGCGGCGTCATACGCATCCAAGGCCGCGCGCTTGCGCGCCAGCAAGGTGCCGCCGTGGAAGATCGGCTGCGTTACGCCGCCGGCCAAATTCCACAGAAGGTTGTTGCCATTGAACACCGTGCCGGCATCGCCAATGCCGGGCGTGGGTGAGCCATATCCCGCCGACAGAGTGAATTGCGGCAGCAAATTCGCCGTGGCCACGCCGACATTGGCGCTCGCCACATGCAGATTGGCTTCCGCCGAACGCACGTCGGGGCGTTGATCGATCAGCTTTGAGGGCAACGACACCGGCAAGTCGGTCGGCAGATACAGCGTGTTCAAATCGAGCGTCGGCATGCCCGTGCCCGGAAAGCGGCCGAGCAATTGCGAAAGCTGGAATTGGAATTGCGACAATTGCTTCTGCAGCGGCGGAAGGCTGGCTTGGATCTGCGCCAGTTCCGATTGCTGGGCCAGCACGTCACCTTTGGCCACGGCGCCAAGTTCGAATTGCTGATTCAACAGATCGAGGCTCTGGCTCTCCGCTTTGATGATGTCCTGCGTCGCGGCGATCTGCGCCTGCGTGCTGGCCACGCGAATGGCCGTCGTCATCACATTGGAGATAAGGCTCGTGTAGGTCGCTTCCATCTGGAAGCGCGTGTTGTCGGTCTGCGCATCGGTGGCTTCGACGCCGCGGCGCACGCCGCCGAACACGTCGAGCACATACGAGACCGTCACACCGGCGTTGAAAAGATCGAAGGCCGGGATATGCGAACCGGGACCGCGGCCTTCACGCGCCGCCGAATAGCGCGCGTCTGCCTGCGGAAAATATGCGCCTTCGGTGGCGCGGGCGTTTTCCTGCGCCTGCTCGAGAGTCGCTTCAGCCGAGGCCAGATCCGGATTGGCGGCGAGCGCTTCGTTCACCAGCCCCGTCATCGGGTCGGATTTGAACAGTGTCCACCACTGCCCTGGCACGTCTTGGCCTTGGAGGAAATGTTGTGCCGCGCCGCCAACGATGTCCGCCGAGGTGGTGGAATCGGGCAGCGGCTTTCCCGTGTAGCTTTGGATCGCCGGCGCTTCGGGCCGGTGGAAGTCGGGGCCCACCGCACAACCTGCGGCAGACACGACAGCAACCGAGGCCAGCAGCCTGGGGAGCAAACGCAAAGAGATGAACATTCCTATGCCTTTCGAAAAACGCTCGATCCGATAAGCAGGTGAGGGCGGAAAAAATGCCTCAGCGGCTGCGCGGAGATGGCCGTGAAATCGGGCCGGAACCTAGAAACTCCCCTTATGGGGGTCAAGCGTGGGAAAGGACGCACGACAGAAAGACAAAAGCCCCCGCAATCTGCCGCTTTTTGTACGTCACGCCCGATATAGGGATGCCAACGCCGACATAAAATGCCGGCAATGCAAAAAAATGCCGTTCGGGCATAAAAATGCCGGAGGCAGGGGGAGCGGGGCTAGCGTCCTGCCTCCGGCTAGGTATCCGGCGCGCAATGTATCGTTGGTATGTCTGCGACCGGTTTGTTACCCGGCACTGCCCGTCAGGGCTGGTGCCGCCTACTGCGGGTGAAGCTCAGGGGCGCGTGCATTCGAAATCCGAATCACCGCCAAACCCTTGTTCACAGAATTCATCGTCTCTGCTCCTGCCCGATCTTTGCGGGGTGGTTCGCCACCCGTCTCACCAAGAGCAAACGCGCCGATTGGAACTCCGGTTTCGCAAAAAATTTGCTCGACGTTTGGAACCGATGCGCCCAAATCGAACACGGCTTTTTTGCGGCGTGTGATATAAGGTTCGCAGCAGCGTGGTGGGCATGACGTCATGAGCGATTACGGACGCGCAGAGCCGGCGTCGTCAGTTCGGCCCGCGCTGATTCTCTCCGGCGTGGCCATTGTCGTGATCGTGGGGCTTGCGCTGGGCGGCGTTTCCACATGGTTCATCGCCACCAGCGCTGCATTCAGCTTTGCCGCCATCGCTTATCTTGCTGCCGCACCTGCGCGCGCCGGCGCCGCCGCGCCGGTGGTTACGCGCGAAACGCCTGCGGCGAGTCTCGCCATGGCGCGCGACGTGCTCGAAGCGCTGAACGATCCCATCGTGATTGTTGATGCGAAGGGCCGCGTGTTGTTTGCGAACCACGCCTCCGAGCCCATCGTCGGCACCGGCATCGAGCGCAAGCATATCTCCAGCGTGATGCGCACGCCCGATGTGCTGGAGGCCGTCAACCGCGTGTTGGCCAACGGCGTGCCGGAAGAGATCGAATTTTCCTTTCTTGTACCGGTAGAGCGTTACTACCGCGCGAATATCGTTGTCGTTCCGCAAGTGCCGGCGGAAGGCAATCTCGTGATGATCCAAGTCCATGATCTCACGTCCGTGCGCCGTGCCGAACAGATGCGCGTCGATTTCGTCGCCAATGCCAGCCACGAATTGCGCACACCATTGGCGGCCGTCAGCGGCTTTATCGAAACCCTGCGCGGCCACGCCAAGAACGACGAGAAGGCGCGCGAAACCTTCCTCGGCATCATGAGCGTCGAGGCCAGCCGGATGCAGCGGTTGATCGCCGATCTCTTGTCGCTCTCGCGCATCGAGTTGAACGAACACAATCCGCCGAGCGAAGTCGTCGATGTCACGGCCGTGCTGCGCGATGCCGCCGCCGTGCTGGCGCCGTTGGCCGCCGTGGATCACGTCAGCATCGTGTTGGAAGCGCATGAGGCGCTGTTTGCCATCGGCGAGCGCGACGAACTGATCCAGGTGTTCCAAAACCTGATCCACAATTCCATCAAATATGGCCGTGACGGCGGCACGGTCCGTGTCGGTTTCGGGCGCGCGCCGGGCGACAATCGCCGCGAAGCCAGCGGCTTCGTTTCGGTCTCCATCACCGATGAAGGCGAGGGCATCCCGCGCGAGGCTATTCCGCGCCTCACCGAGCGGTTCTATCGTGCCGATGTTAAGCGCTCGCGCGAGCGCGGCGGCACCGGCCTTGGCCTTGCCATCGTCAAACACATCTTGAATCGCCACCATGGCCGCCTCCACGTTGAAAGCACGCCCGGCCAGGGCAGTATCTTCACGGTCTTCCTGCCTGCCTCAAACGGGCAAACGCGCGTTCCGGATTCACAAGGATACGGGGAATAAGCCGGTTAACCGCCTTATCCCCAGCCAGTGTCATCGAACTGTTATATAATCGTCGCAAAGCCGTTGCGGCACCGCCTTACACCGTAAACTGGCCCGGGAAACTCCATATGACCGAACACATCGTGAAATCCTTTTCCGAACAGCTCGAAGCGCTCTCCAACGTCGTCGCCCAAATGGGCGGCCTCACCGAGGCGCAGCTCGCCAACGCCGTCGAAGCGATCTCCAAGCGCGACACGCGGCTTGCGACCGACGCCGTCAGTTCCGACGCGCGCATCGATCATCTGCAACAGACCGTCGAAGATCTGTCGCTGAAATTGCTGGCCTTGCGCCAGCCGATGGCGGTGGATCTGCGCGCGACGCTTGGCGCCATCAAGATCGCTTCCGAATTGGAGCGCATCGGTGATCTCGCAAAGAACATCGGCAAGCGTGCGCTGATCCTCAATCGCGAGCCGCCGATCCGGCTCACACAATCGCTCTCGCGCATGGGCCGTCAGGCACTCGCGCAATTGAAGATGGTGTTGGACGCCTATTCCGACCGCGACGCCGAGGGCGCCAAAGCGGTGTGGTCGCGCGACGAGGAAATCGACGAACTTTACAACAGCCTGTTCCGCGAACTCCTCACCTACATGATGGAAGATCCGCGGACCATCGGCCTGTGCACCCATCTTTTGTTCGTTGCGAAGAACATGGAGCGCACGGGCGATCACTGCACCAACATCGCTGAAACCGTCTTCAACATTGTGACGGGCGGCTACCTGCGCGACGACCGGCCAAAAGCCGATGAAACCTCGTCCACGCCGGTGCCGACCATGCCGCAAGGAAAGTAACTGTATGTCCGCTGCGGAACCGTCCGTTCTCGTCGTTGAAGACGAGACCGCTCTCGCGACGCTCCTTCGCTACAATCTCGAGCGCGAGGGCTATCGTGTGATGGAAGCGCGCGACGGCGAAGAAGCGCTTGTTGTGGCTGACGAAACCCAACCCGATCTGATCGTGCTCGATTGGATGTTGCCGCAACTTTCGGGCATCGAAGTTTGCCGCCGCCTGCGTGGCCGTTCAACCCTGCGCAACGTGCCCATCGTCATGCTCACGGCGCGCGGTGAGGAATCCGATCGCATTCGCGGGCTGGATACCGGCGCGGACGATTACATCGTCAAACCGTTCTCAATGACCG
>CAIYRG010000438.1 GCA_903928515.1 uncultured Alphaproteobacteria bacterium
CGACTTGGCGATGCCGCTCGGCGCGCGCGAATTGGTAGACCGGCTCGCCATCCCAATCGAGGCCGAGCCAGGTGAGGCCGTTCAGGATGGCCTCAATGGCTTCGGGCGTGGAGCGCGCGCGGTCGGTGTCTTCGATGCGCAGGCGGAAGGTGCCGCCGGTGGCTTTCGCGAACAGCCAGTTGAACAAAGCGGTGCGCGCGCCGCCGATGTGCAGATAGCCGGTGGGCGAGGGCGCGAAGCGCAGCACCGGTTTCGCGGTGTTATTTGGGCGGGTGTCATTCATCCCGGTTTCCTAGCAAAGCCCATTGCGCTGCGGTAGGGCCGAATGTGCTCAAGACCCGGTGGGTTGTAGGAAAACCTCAGCGAATTTCTGCATGACTCGCGCGGGCGGGAATTTTTCGCCGTAGGCCCCCCAGGAACCGCTGTCCACGAAGCCCTTATCCAAGCCGCAGAGCCGCTCGGTCAGGTCGGCGGCTTCATCGTAGAGCAGCGCTTGCGCCCCCAAAATATCGATGTGGCCGCGCTCCGGAGAGCCGTTCCAGGTGAGCACCGGCTTGTTGCGCGAGGAGAACTCGCCGCAGGCCAGCCCGAAGGTTTCGCCGCGCATGCGGGCGTGCAGCATCGCATCGCACGAGTTGATGAACGCGGTTTTGAATTCGGGGTTCGCCGTGCCTTGGAAGAAATGCGCGCGCTCGTGAGAGATAAACTTCGGATAGTTCATAAAGAGAAAATGGATGTCGCTGCGCTGCTGCAGGGCTCGCGCCGCACACGCGGGCGCGAAGGGCACATCGAAACTGTCGCTGCCGCCATAGGAGCCGACCACGAACGCATCCTTAGGGATGTTCAATTTGGTGCGCAGAGTCTTGTTGTGATCGGGCAGGTGGATCATGTGCGGCACGAACGGAAAGCCGCCGCCCGCATCTTTCGCCAGCCAGTCGGAAATATAGGCGAAGGCTTCGCCATGGGCTTCTTCGGGCGGCGTGGCGAAAACGGCGTGGATCAGATTGGGCACGGCGCGGGAGATTTTGCCGTCACGAAAGCCCCATTTGATGACGTAGAGCCCATCGCAGCGCTCAGCTTCCAGCAGGCCTTCGACTTCAGAAAAATCGTCATAGGCGTGGACGCCGAAGCTTTGCTCAAATTTCGCCACGACTTCGACATGGTTCTCGGGCGAGTTGCGGTCATAAGCGATGACGGACCGGTTCCCCAGAATCGCCTCGTTGAAATAGGCATAATCGTAAAGGGCGACCTCGCTTCCGCGGATTCCCAATTGGTTGGAATTGAAGAGGATCGTTCGCATCGATTTCGTTGTGGCGTTGATTTTTCCCACCATCGGACAAACGGAATCCTGTGGCAACCGTCGAAGATTTTTGCGCGCCCGACACACCCACGCGCCCCAAGCTGTCCGATGCTTGGGCCTGGCTCGACGCGCAATTGGCGCGCGAGCACGAACGCTGGTTTCCGATGGCGGCGTTGGGATATTGTTCGGGCCAAGCGCGCACCTGGTTCATGGATGCCCCCACGATCACACGCGAAAGCCGCGCGACGATGGTGGAGGGCCGCGTGGAATCGGTATCGACGCTGACGCCCAAACGCGCCCGCATCGTGTTGCAGCCGACACGCATCGGCAAAGCGACCGACAAACTCCCCATACGCGTGCGCATCACGGTGATGGGCGAGAAGCGCACGGACGGCTTGGTGCCGGGTGCGCAAGTGTCGATGTATGCGGTGCTGCGTTCGCCGCCGCAACCGGCCGAACCCGGCGGATATGATTTCGCGCGCTGGGCATTTTTCGAAGGCATTGGCGGCGTTGGCTATGCGTATGGTTCGCCGAAAATTCTCAGCGCGCCGTCTCCGACGCTCTACGACAAATTCCAATTTCACGTGGAAAGCCTGCGTCTGGCGATGACGCGGCGCATCCAGGATGTGCTGCCCGGCGATGACGGCGCGATTGCCGCTGAACTGATCACCGGCGAGACGACGGCGATTTCCATGGATGGTATGAACGCCTATCGCAATTCGGGATTGCAGCACGTGCTGTCGATCTCAGGCCTGCACATGGCGCTGGCGGGGCTGGGGATATTCTGGATCGTGCGCGCGGGCCTGGCCTTGTGGCCGCGCGTGGCGCTGACGCAACCGATCAAGAAATGGGCCGCTGCAGCCGCTTTCTTAGGCTCCACGTTCTATCTGTTTCTGTCGGGTGCGAGCGCGCCGGCCGCGCGCTCCTACATCATGTTCAGCTGTATGTTGTTGGCCATCATCGCCGACCGGCCCGCGCTGTCGATGCGCGCTGTGGCGTTGTCGGCCTTCATCATCCTCATCATCGCGCCCGAGAATCTCACCGAGCCGAGTTTTGAGATGTCGTATGCCGCGATCATCGGGCTGATCGCGCTGGCCGAATGGCATCAGCACCGCAGCCAAGAAGACCTCGGAGAGCAGGGCGTCGTCATGCGTGTGTTGCGCTATTGCTGGAAGCACTTCGCGGGCACCTTTGTTTCCAGCATCGTTGCGACATTGGCGACCGCGCCTATAGCGATTTTCCATTTCGATCGCGCGGGCGGTTACGGGTTGTTGTCCAATCTTCTGGCGCTGCCGCTGGTCGGCACGGTGATCATGCCCGCAGCCTCGGCTGCTGTGGTGTTGATGCCGTTCGGATTGGATTATTGGCCGCTCAAAGCGATGGGCTGGGGCGTGCATTGGATGACCGCCATCGCACTCTGGGTGGGGAATCTACCGGGTGCTGCGATTCTGCTGCGGTCTTGGTCGCTGCCGGCGATCCTCTCCATTATGGGTGGCGGTGTCTGGCTGTGCCTGTGGCAGCGGCGCTGGCGTTGGTTCGGCCTGGCGCCGATTGTGGCGGGCTTTGTGCTGATCGGGTTTTCGCCGCCGCCGGATATTCTGCTGGCGGCCGATGCGCACTCGGCTGCCGTGCGCGGGCCCGATGGGCATTTCATCCTGTTGGGCGCGAAGCTGGATGATTACAGCGCATCGCAATGGCTGTTGCGAGATGGCGATTCGCGCAAGCCCGATGAGGCGCGAAAAGGCTCAGCGTGTGACGAGAATGGCTGTGTTGCGGAATCGCGTGGCGGGCAAACCGTAGCGCTATCGTTGCGCGCATCGTCTTTGAGCGACGATTGCGAGCGGGCGGATATTCTGTTGGCGGCGGTGCCGGTGCGGGCACATTGCGACAAGCCGCAAACTATCGTCGACAAATTCACAACGCTGCGGGGCGGCGCGGTGGCGATCTATTTGCAGAAGGATGGTGCACGTGTGGTGACGGCCGCAGAAGAACGGGGCGACAGACCGTGGACCAATACGAAGCGGACAAACACGAGCACGGGCGCGCGATACACAGCCACGCGACCTACGACGGAACGCAAACCGAAGCCGGAAAATGATTCCGATCAGTAACGGCGCATAAGGCCGACGAGCGTGCCTTGGATGCGGACGCGATCCGCACCGTAGAGACGGGTCTCGTAGATCGGGTTAGCGGCCTCGAGCGCGATGGAATCGCCACGGCGGCGCAGGCGCTTCAAGGTCGCTTCGGATTCATCGACCAGCGCCACAACGATGTCTCCGGTGTTGGCCGAATCCGAGCGCCGGATGATGACGGTGTCGCCATCCAGGATGCCGGCCTGAATCATGGAATCGCCGGTGACTTCGAGCGCGTAATGCTCACCGCCCGAGATCATGGAGGCGGGAATGGGAACATCGGCGATGGGGTTCTGCAGCGCCTCGATGGGCGTACCGGCGGCGATGCGGCCGATCAGCGGTATCGTTATGGAGCCGCCCTCAAGGCCGCCTCCATTGCTGCGTTGGATGGGCGAGGGCGCCTGGCGCGGATTGGCCGGCATGCGGTTCTCGGTGGGGCGGTCGTTGCGGATGCCGCGCGGTGCTGGCGCGCCATGGACCAGGCGCTGGGCCTGACTTCGCGTCGCGGCGGGCCGCACACCATCGGCGGAATTGTCGGGCAGTTTCACGACTTCCAGGGCGCGGGCGCGTTTCTCGAGGCGGCGGATGAAGCCGCGTTCTTCCAGGGCCGTGATCAGGCGGTGAATGCCGGATTTGGACTTGAGATCGAGGGCTTCCTTCATCTCGTCAAAGGAGGGCGGAACGCCGGTTTCGCGCACCCGTTCGTGGATGAACATCAGAAGTTCGTATTGCTTCTTGGTCAGCATGGGGTCCCCGAAACGCCGCCCGAAGCACGGGCGAACAAAGCCGCAACAGCGCGAATCGTTCTACTTTAGTTCTCAGTGGGGGTCAAACGGCGATTATATACTTGACTTAGCGAGCCGCTAGCCCTAGGTTTGAGGCCTAGGAGATAGCCATGACTGACCTCACCAAACCCATCTTTACGAACGAAGCCGCAGCGGTTGCCCACATGGAGCAGGACCGCTGGCCGAACGGCGTCATCTGCCCTCTGTGTGGCGCTGACACGGTTCACAAGATGGGCGGCGAGACCCAGGCCGGAATGTTCATGTGCAACGGGTGCCGTGGCAAATTCACGGTTCGCACGGGCACGATCTTTGAGCGCTCGCACATTCCGCTTCACAAGTGGCTTCTGGCGACGCACCTCATGGCGTCGAGCAAGAAAGGCGTGTCCGCGCACCAACTGCATCGCATGCTGGGGATCACGTACAAATCAGCATGGTTCATGGCGCACCGTATTCGTGAAGCTATGGCACCTACCGCTGCGGCTCTGGCCGAACCGATGGGCGGCGACGGCAAGATCGTGGAAGTGGACGAGACCTACGTTGGTCACAAAGTCGGCCGCAAACTTCGTACCCGGAACCACGCTGGCAACATTAAGCATACCGTGGTTGCCCTCGTTGAGCGTGGCGGTCCCGTGCGCTCGTTTCACGTTAAGGAACTGCCCAGCAAGAAGATGGCGCGTAAGATCCTTTTCGAGAACGTCGATAAGGCGTCGGATATCGTGACAGACGAAAGCTCGATCTACCCGGCCGCTGCCGCACATTACGTGCAACACAGCACGGTCAATCACAGCAAAGACGAATACGTTCGCGGCGACATTTACACCAACACGATTGAAGGTGTTTTCAGCATCTTTAAGCGCGGGATGATTGGCAC